>JBJEBJ010000059.1:0-9302 GCA_051869955.1 Candidatus Cryptobacteroides sp. | reverse complement strand
CTGATGACACCACATCGCGGATATAGAGCTCCACGACTTCATATCCGTCATAATCGCCCGTGTTGCTGACAGTTACCCTTGCCTTTACAGGACGATCTACTGTCAAGACAGAATCCGAAAGCGAAACCGTAGAATACTCGAAACTTGTATAGCTCAATCCGTAACCAAAAGGATAGAGAGGCTCGTTAGGACTGTCAATCCAATTGCTTGCATATCTGCAATACTCTTTGCTATAAGCATCACGGCCGGTATTCTTCATATTGTAGTACACCGGAATCTGTCCCACGCTGTACGGGAAGGACATTGTCAGTTTACCTGACGGATTTACCTCGCCGAAAAGGACGTCGGTTATTGCTCCTGCTGCCTCAGACCCGCCGAACCACGTTTCCAGAATGGAGGTCATATTTTCGTTTTCCCATGAAAGAGTCAGAGGACGACCTGAGAAAAGAACCAGTACGACAGGCTTCCCGGTAGCTTTCAAAGCCTTGAGAAGCGCTTTCTGGCATTCAGGAAGGCCAATATCAGTGCGTGACCCGGATTCTCCGCTCATATTAGCTGCCTCTCCCATTGCGGCAATAACAACATCGGAATTGTGCGCAGCCGCCACAGCCTCGGCTATCATTGCATCAAGAGGACGGCTGTCCCAACGGGCAGCATTCTTTGGAGAGACAGTCTTTTCTATTTTCTCATTGTCAAGAATATTGCAACCTTTTGCATAACTGAGACTTATCCCATCCATCTTCTGCATCTGGTCGAGCAGGGACGGATAGTTTTCCTTGGCTGCGACGGCCCAGCAGCCGGGATACTGTCCGCCTGCATCCGCAAGCGGCCCGACCAGAGCCAGCCTCAGATTCTTGTCGAGCGGAAGCAGTTGTTTGCCTGCGGCCATCCCGTTTTTCAGCAGGACGAAAGTGGAGGCTGCTATCCTGCGCGCCTCGGCACGGTTCTCGTCCGTGTATATCCTTTGTTTTCTGGACGGATCAAGATACCTGTAAGGGTCCCGGAACAGTCCGAGTTTCCATTTTGCCTCGAGAATGCGGCGGCAGGCTGCGTCTATCTGTTTCTCGCTTATCCCGCCTCTTTCAAGCGCTTTGTCAAGTGTCAGGCATCCGGCAGTCACCATGTCCATATCCAGTCCTGCATTCAGCGACATCACTGCCGCTTCCTCCTTTGACCCCGCAGCCCGGTGATTGACAAGTTCTCCTACGGCATTGTAGTCGGAAACGACAAAGCCTTCAAATCCCCATTGATTCCGCAGGACCTCGGTAAGAAGCCACCTGTTAGCAGTGGACGGGCAGCCGTTCAGGTCATTGAAAGATGTCATCACTGAAGCGACGCCTTCCTCGACTGCTGCCCTGTACGGAGGAAAATACTCGTTGTACATGCGTGCAGGACTCATATCGACCTCGCGATAGTCCCTGCCGGACTCGGACGCACCATAAAGAGCAAAATGCTTCAGGCAGGCCAGCATATTGCTGTCTTCTGAAAAATCACCGGCTCCCTGATAACCCCGGACCATCGAACGGGCATAAAGGCTTCCGAGATACGGATCCTCGCCAAAGCCTTCTGCGCAGCGTCCCCACCTCGGATCACGGGCAATGTCAACCATAGGATTGAAGGTCCAGTTGATGCCGTCTGCCGTAGCCTCAATCGCGGATATTCTTGCCACAGTCCGCGCATCCTCCGGATTCCACGAGCAGGCCAGTCCCAAAGGTATCGGGAATACGGTCTCATGCCCGTGTATCACATCCAGTCCGACAAGAAGCGGAATGCCCAGACGGGATTCCTCCACAGCGGTTTTCTGGTACAAAAGGACATTCTCATATCCGTACGTATTCAGGATGGCCCCGACCTTTCCGGCCCTGATGTCTTCCAGGACGTTTTCACACTGCTGGTTCCCGGTAACCACGGAAGTGTTCGGGACAGACGGAAGATTCATCTGTCCCAGTTTCTCCTCAAGAGTCATACGGGACATCAGGTTATTGATAAAGGAATCCATTCCCCGTTCTGCAGGGCCCCGGTTTGAGCAGGCGCAAACAGACAATGCGGCAGCTGCTGTCGCTGCCCAGAAATGAGAGTGTCTTTTCACTGTCATCTTTCTTTATTCAGTTTTTTTATTACTTCAATTTCTTCCGTTTTGTAAGGAGTCCCGTCCGTGCGGAGTATGTCGTGGAACCACAGGGCAGGTTCACTTCCGTCAGGATGAGGATCCTCCCATGAATATTTCGTGTTTGTCTTTCCTTCTACCAGTCCCCAGTTTATCGCGCCTACCTTTTTCTTCTTGAGGAGGGGCATTATAGAGGAGAATGTGCTGCCTTTTGTACGGGCCATATATTCTGTACAGAACATAGGACGGTTGAACACCTCAAGATGCTTGATTTCCGCAGCATGCACATCTTCAGGGGCATAGCAATGGTAACTGATGACATCTGAATTCTGTAGCTGGAAAGCATTCAGAGGAGCATAAGCCTTGTCGAGCATCCATATCCCGCAGGTCAACGGCTGGCTTGGGAGGCACTTCCTCGCAATCTCGAACACTTTTTTGACCAATGGCAGGCTTTGCGTCACCAATTGGTTCCCGCCCGGCTCGTTGAACAGATCCCACATCAGGATTCGGTCATCCCGGCCAAAGGTAGTAAAAATATCAGACATATATGACTCGGCCAGTTCATAAAGGCTCTTTTCGTCTTTTCTCACCGACATTGACGGGTCTCTCACCCAACCGGAATTATGGATGCCGGCCTTGGGAGCAGGCTGTTTTCCATAGGCTGATTCCGCCTCCCAGCAGTCGTCGAAGAAAACGAACATGGGACGTATGCCATGGTTTTTACAGATATCCAGGAAAGATGAGATGCGCTCTTTCATGCCGTCCGGGTCATTCTGCCATACCACACTGCTGAGAAATACCCTGAGGGTATTGAATCCAAGTTCTTCAGCCCATCCGAGTTCTTCGTCAATCCGGCCGGGGTCAAATGTGCCTGCACTCCACATTTCTATCTGGTTGACAGCATTTGAAGGGATATAATTCACTCCTGAATACCATGGTTGTGCAGCGCCCCATGCATTTGCCTGTTCTTCAGTCCAGCGCCCGGCTGCGTCATAAATCCGTATTACTGTCCCTGGTGAGGAAATGTCCCCCGGAGTGGCTGCCATAGTACCGATACGGTTCAATACCTCACCGGGGATGATTATCCCATTGTCGCCGACTGTCACTGATCTGGAGATATCCACAGCTTTGTCTCCGGCCAGATCCTGGGCAAGTACACGGAATATCTTTCCTTTTATGCCATCTGTCTTTAGCGTCAAGGAACCGAATACGCCAAACACACCGACCGGTTTGTATATATCGTCAATGTCAATGCTCACATTCACTGCTTTGGCAATTCTTTCACGACCAATTCTACGGGGAAGTGCAGAAACGGCAGTTGCTCCGTCAGGATACCTGCTGCAAAGGAGATAAGGACATTCATCAGACAAGTCATCTGTTTCAGCGACAGGCATGTTGCGGCTTACTTTGGCCGGGGCACTTGCCTTGACAGTATCTCCGGGCTCATGCCTGACCCAGGACTCGCCCTTGCCGTAAATCCATCTGTCCGTAAAGCGATTGCTGTCAATCCTGACATCGGAATTCACCCCGAACGGTTCTGCAATCCTGCTCCATCTTACTGCCCTTACGACCTCGTCAAGTCTGATGAAGATATCCCTGTACTTGATCTTGGAGACAGTATTCAGGTCATTGCCGCTGACATTCAGGAAAGGATGGCGCATGATGCCCATGGTGCAGCCCAATCCGGCTGCAATATAGACCTCATCTTCGCAATTGACCAGCCCTTTCACTCCTTCTTCAGCCTTGAGGGACAGCATCCGAGCAACCCTGTCAATTGTAATAGGGACAGAAATCACGTCATCCACATCGTAGGTCCGGTAAACATCGCTGAAAGTCACATAAGGGCGAAGATTCTCCGTAGGCGTAGGTCCGATGCATGGTGCATGCTCAATCCAGAGTTCCGGAGCACACTTCTTTCCTATCGCAGTCATGTTCTTGCGATACTCCGCATTGTGCTCCTGTTTTCCCCAGTCAACCTTCAGATATCCGACCCCTGCCTTCCCGAAAGTGGTGAGCCTGTCAGACCAGAACTCATCGGAAGTCATTTCGGTATCGGGGTCCTCATTCGCCGCAACCCACAGTCCCAGACCTTTCCATCCCTTTGCCTTCACTTTGTCCGACAATTTTGTCATCCTTTCCTCTGCATTGCCGGTCATCGAAGGAAATCTGGTCGTGTCCACTTCATCCCTGCCATAACCTTTGTTCGCATTGACAGGAATGTCCCAGGAATCATCCAGGAGGAAATACAAGTCTTTGCGTATCTTCTTATAGAAGTTTATCCAGCCCTGTCCCGGACCGTCTCCGAAAACATTCTCTTCGGTCATCTCGGCACGGATATCATCATTGCCGCAGTATGCGTACTGCGTGTTCCAGGTGCAATAATAATTCGGGGCCTTCGATGCCCCGGACGGGACAAGACTGAAATCAGTCACCTTTGCCGGTGTGAAGACAGGATCTCCAAGCACGTCTTTCAGAGCCTCGTTCCAGCATCCGGCTATCCATTCCCGACCTTGGGCATTTGGATGTACCATGTCTGAAACATTCAGCCTCTGCCAGTTATAGTTTTCGGCAATATTGACCAATCTTATTCCCTCGTCACCGAATCCGCTGACTGTCCTTGCTATCTCCCGGTTCAGTCCGGGGATGTAGGAGTATTTGGGAAGCTTTCCGGATGGTATCACCTCTGCCACGAGAATGACTGCATCGGGATTGATCTTCCGGATTGTGCGGATAATTGACTTGTAGGACTTTATGATGCCGTTAACAGGTCTGGTGGCAGCATCGTGATTGTGCCCGGCGTGGAACAGGACAATGTCCGCAGGGTATTTGCGATAAACGTCCTCAATCGTGCTTTCGATAAATTCAGCATCTTTGCCGCACCAGCCATAACATGGTATTGCCTCATCACCGCAACGGCTCATCCTCGGCCCGACGAATTCCACATCATAACCATCCTCGAACAACATGCGTTTCAAAGGGGACAGATATGAGCCTTGCCCGTCAATACCCTCCGTTATTGAGTCGCCCAAGCCCAGAATCGTGAAATTCCGGGCCTGGCAACCAATAGACAGGATACAGAGGATGATAATAGTCTGTATTGTCTTCTTCATTTGTATGTATCAATAATTGATTTTCGTGAGTTCCTTTACATGAATTTCGCTCAGGGAGAACAGTGTTATTGAACCGTCATATGTCCCGAGAAGCCTTATTTTCAGGAACCTTCCCCTGGCACTGTGGTTTACCAGATGGTCCTCGCTCATTGATATCCACTGGATTGACGATCCTTTGACAAGATTTTCATCTGCGGCAATCTTTGTCCAGTTATTCTGTGAAGGATTTGAGTACTCGGTGAAATCGTATCCGTCGATACCTGCGGCAGGCGTGAACTTGAATTCGTCATCATCCGAGACATAGAACTCGACACTCTTGGTGTCCGTAATTCCGGCATTGTTAGGACGTCTGTTCAACAATCCTATTGCGGCGATATCGTGTGATTCCTGCATGTCAATCACTATGGATATCGCACAACGGCGGCCTTTGAAAGCATGGAATTCCGTGAAATCATAATCATAGTCATCCTTTCCGGTTTCTACGCCTGATCTGTTCTGGACAAACGGCTCCCACCACTGGAAGTTGGAGTACCAGCCCTTGTCCTCGACACCGTCAATGAGGAAGCGGACATTGTAGGTATCACCAAGATAGAGGTCTCCCTGCCCGTTGTTGCTGTGCTCATAGGCTCTTGAACTGTTGCAGAAAAGTATCTTGAACTTCGTCTGGTCCAGTTTGTTGAATTCGAATCTGCCCGGAGCGGAAACAATCAGGTAGATAGGATTGTCAATCAGCTCAAGTTCGTCGTCCGAAGACACGTTGACCTTCACCGGAAGCAGATATTGGGCATCTTCCTCAAGTACGGTCTTGTCAATGGTAATCACGATATCTCCGGACAATTTGCCGGAGCCCAGTTCTGCCTCTGCAACAGTGTAGGAATCTGCAGGGAGCAATGGATAAGACGTCTTTCTGTCTATGTTGTACTCGTCGCAGAGGTCCTGAAGATTGCTCTGGACCATACCTACCTTCACATTGCCTGCATAGCTGTCACAGAATACGAGATTTACAGGAATATGGTATTCTGTAAGGTCTTGCTTCAGCATCAGTTCTTCTTCCTTCCCGGCAACCAGAACGGCAGGGTCAGATGCGGCTTTTTCGAGAACCCCGTTCCTGAGGGAAATGTCCTTGATGACCAGATGTGGCTTCCCATTCCTGGAGAGTGACGGATTGAGATGATAGGCCAGCTTCATGTTGCCGTTCAGGTCCTCGAACAAACATCCGTGACCTCCATCGTAGTTGTTGATTATGCCAATATGCTCCCATGGGCCTTCAATATTGCCGGATCTGGATACGGCCTGTCCGACAGAATACCAGCTTTGCCTGTCATTCCCGGGCTGTTTGGCATAATGCGACCAGATACAAATCAGATTTCCCGAAGCGGGATCGCGCCAAAGCATTGGGGCATCCGCAATGTAAACGTCCTTGCCGTCTCGGACATCCACCGCACACGCATATTGGGACGAGGAACCATTGAACATGCGGACCGGCTCTCCGATGGTGGCTGTAAGCGCGTCATTCAATTTATAGGCGTAAACGCCTGCATCATAGCCTTTGTCAGTTACTTCCGTGGCCGCTTCTTTGCAATATACAAGCCAAGGAGTGCCTGTCTCATCCACATACATCGAGCCGTCAATATTCTGGGTGACTGTTTCAGGAAGAAGGCTTACCTGTTCCCTGTTCAATGGCCAGACACACCCTTACGGACCATACTCGCCCTTGAAAACAGTGTTACATTTCCGGGAAGTGAAATCATCTGCACCTCCGTTCGGGGAAACTGCTGTCGCAATGCAATAAATATTGTCCTTCCATTTGTACATGTCTGCTGCCCAGTATGAATAGTTGGAGTAGAGACCGCTCACGTTATATACAGCTCCAAGGTCTCTCCACATCTCCAGGTCGCGGCTCTTGAAAACCTTGATGCCGCCGGCCACGACTACCGGGCAATAATAGGCCTCTTTATCTTTATCGACATAGATGAACGGATCCCTGTATTCCATTTCCGCGCAACTGATGTTGTAAAGGGATTCGGCATCATTCACTTCCGTGTGAATGACCGTGTAGTCTTCTGAATAGCATCCGCAGAACAATGCCATTGACATGGCCAACAGACTTGCTGTCTGTGTTCTTTTGTAATAATATGATTTCATGATAACATCTATTCTTTTTCAAGGGTAAAACCCCAATTATATTTCTGATTGTCCGGAACCGCAGGATCTCCCGAACCGGTATTCATAAGTTCCTTCAGCTCTGAGAAATAAGTCGTATATACATCTCTTGGGAGGCAATCGTTCCTGTGGCATACGGATGCTGCCATTCCCACGACTTCGCCTATCATGCCAGTGGTCCTCATCACACGGACTGTCCCAAGTGCAATATGGGTTACGCTGATGTCCCTTCCTGCCATGAACAGGTTGTTTACGTTCCTGGAGTAAAAACATCTGTATGGCACGGCATAGTGATAGATTCTGTCGCCGAGGCTGATAGCCTTGAACTCATTCCCCGGAAACCATTTCCCGTTCTCCGGATCAGGATAATGCAGGTCTATATCCCAGGTCGTGGTAACAGTTCCGTCTTCATAAGGAATCCTCTCCTTGACGTCCTGTTCCGTAAGGACATGGTCTCCTATAAGCCTTCTTGACTCACGTTTTCCGTAAATATAGGCCACCCATCCGAGACTCCTGTTCTGCCATTTCTGATTGTCCTTCAGATGATTCTTCAGGTAGCTCCAGTTGGAGTAGATTACAAGTGTGGCGTAATCCCTGATGCGCTCGGCATCCTTGATTGGGTTGCGGCCGATGCCGGTTTCCCATTCCCAGTCTCCTTTGAACACTTTCTCGCAACTTTCATCATTGAATTCAATTCCATAGTTGAATTCCGGGAATGACGAAGGCTTCTTGTCATCTACTGAATACCACTGGACAGAACTGCCCATCGTCATCATGTCAGAAACTTCAGGGGCACTTTTTTCATTGAACTGGCTCTTGCTCTCCCTTCCGATAAGGTATTCGGCTCCGGCGAGGTAACCGATAGTGCCGTCTCCGGTACAATCAGCGAACAGAGGTGCAGTAAATACGTGCTTTGTCCCATCCAATATATTCTGGGCAATAATGCTTTTTATCCTGTTGCCTGACATGACCACGGCATTGGCGTGCTCGCATATATGCAAATCAATGTTTTCGTTGGTTCTGATCCAGTCCATCTTCTTTTCATCCTCATACACGTATGCAGGACGTGAATTGCCTCCTTCCTTCGGTCCGAATTCCTTGATCATATTGCCAAGGTTGGGATATGGCGCCTTGTTTATGCGCCCTCCGAGGTGGACCCTGCTCTCCGAGCTGTTGTTTCCTCCAAGAACAGGACGGTCCTGGATCAGGGCTACTTTGAGCCCGAGCCTTGCTGCCGACATTGCTGCACACATTCCGGCCACACCTCCACCGACAACGACAAAATCGTATTTCAGAACCTCAGGTTTGCGCATCTTCAATGCTTTGGCCCTGAATTTCTCCAGCTGCCTGATATCTGAAGGAGGTACATCATTCTTCTTCGTCGTGAACCAGATTGCGTCGCATCTTCCTTCAAATCCTGTAAGATCCTGAAGGGCAAGGCTCTGCTTTTTGTCATTTATGCTCACCCTGCCGGCATACTGCCACATCCATTTATCCCCGGTATCTCCAAGGATTGTATCAATGGAGACATCTCCGACCTTGAGCCGGAACTGTCCAGGACCTTTCCCTTCATGCCAAGGGCCTGTCCAGTTATATGTCCTGACATATACATCGTAATCGCCAGTGGCCGGGAATTCCACTTCAGTAGTCGCATCTTCCACCTTTACACCCATACCGTGGGCAAGCAGATATGGAGAGCCCATCAGGTCCATGAACTGCTGGTCAACACACCAGCCGCCATGGTTTCTGAAGCTCTCAGCTTCAACCAAAAGACTTGCTGCATGGGCCTGGAATGAAGCAATGGACAGCAGTATCAGCCAAAGAGAGGCTTTCTTTATCAAATATCTGTTCCTCATTGCCTAATATCCTGTAGATGGTAACGTAGATTTCCCCCAGATAGTAATTGAAAAAGGGGCCACGAA
>JBJEBJ010000058.1:0-9836 GCA_051869955.1 Candidatus Cryptobacteroides sp. | reverse complement strand
AAAATATTAACATCTAAAATTATTTTCTGTGTCTACTTCTCGCGCGCGGTACAATTACAGGCAGGCGGACGTTCTTGCACACCGTCTCCAGGGTCCCAACAGCAACAGATATATGCCAATGGGCAATGTCCGTATGAACTTCATCCTGCCAGGCAGCGAAGACGCATCCCTGCCCGGAGTCACCGGTTACCGCCGTGAGCTCGACATCTCGGAAGGCATTGCCAATGTCAGCTATACCGCCGGAGGACTGCGCTTCAGCCGCGAAATGTTCGTCTCCCATCCTGACGGGGTGATGGTCATCCGCATCGGGGCCGGAACACCTCGAAGTTTGTCTTTCGAAATTACCTTCGATTCCAGACTACCGGTAGAACTCTCCGCATCCGGGGCAACGCTTTCTGCAGCCGGATATGCCCCTTACGACAAGGACTGGCATTATGACCCGGACCGCGGCATCCATTTCGCCGTTTCCGTCACTGTCCGCAACACAGACGGCTCACTTTCAGCTGATTCCGGCAAACTTTCTCTCAGGGATGCCACTTCGGCCGAGATAATCATCGGCGAGTCTACCAGTTTCAACGGCTTCGACCATGACCCGGTCAGGCAGGGCCGTGACTACCTCAGTGAACTCTCCTCGAAGATGGAAAATGTCCGGGCAATCCCTTATAATATATTGAGGGACAGACACGTGTCGGATTTCTCGGCCTTGTCGGGACGAGTTTCCATAGATTTGGGAGAAAACCCGGCAGCAGCAGACCTCCCTGTGGACAAGCGTCTCCTTGACTACACCCGGGGAGCCTCCGACCCCGGACTTGAGGCCCTCTATTTCCAGTTCGGACGCTATCTGATGATTTCCGCATCCCGTACCGAGGGAGTTCCGATGAATCTGCAGGGACTATGGAACGAGGAATATTCCGCTCCTTGGCGTTCGAATTATACGGTCAATATCAACACCGAGGAGAATTACTGGCCGGCCGAGGTCCTGGGACTTGGAGAACTGCATTGGCCTCTCCTCAGTTTCCTCTCCAACCTGTCCGTCAACGGCTCCGTGTCTGCCAGAAGCTACTGGAATGCCCGGGGCTGGATGTGTGCGCACAATTCCGATATCTGGGCCATGACTAATCCGGTAGGGGAAGGCCGGGAGTCCACTGAATGGTCCAACTGGCCGATGGGAGGGGCCTGGATGAGCACCCATCTTTGGGAACATTATCTATATACTTTAGACATGGATTTTCTGCGTGACCATGCCTATCCCCTGATGCGCTCAGCCCTCAGGTTCTGCCTCGACATACTGACTGATGACGGCTACGGGAACCTGATTACCAGCCCGGCCACCTCTCCGGAGAACCACTTCATCACCGATGACGGATTCAACGGCAGCCTGGCCTACGGTACCACCGCTGACCTTGCCATTATCCGCGAATGCGCCTCCAATGTCCGCAGTGCGGCCACCTTGCTCGGGACCGACAAGGAACTGGTGGCTGAGATTGACTCTGTCCTCGTCCGTCTCCTGCCATACCGTATCGGCAGGAAAGGCAATCTCCAGGAATGGTATCATGACTGGGAGGACGCAGACCCTCATCACAGGCATCAGACTCATCTCATAGGATTGTTCCCGGGGCATCATATCAGCCCTGAACTTACTCCGGGACTCGCACGTGCAGCGGCCCGTACCCTCGAACTCCGCGGAGGCCCGTCCACAGGGTGGTCCACGGGCTGGAGAATCAATCTCTGGGCAAGACTCCAGGACGCCGGAAAGGCATATTCCACCTACAGGATGCTCCTGACATATGTCGATGACGGTGAACATTGGGGCGGCGGCGCATATCCGAATCTCCTTGACGCCCATCCGCCTTTCCAGATTGACGGCAATTTCGGAGGCACCTCCGGTGTAGCAGAAATGCTGATGCAGTCCCGCATTGCCCCCGGCGAATCTGGCATTGCCGCTTCCGGAGCGTCCCTTCATTCCTGCATAGATCTCCTGCCGGCCCTTCCTGACGCGTGGTGCAACGGAAGTTTCAGCGGATTCAGGGCGAGGGGAGGCCATGAGGTATCATGCTCCTGGTCCGGTGGCGGAGTGTCTTGCGTGGCCGTCTCGTCACTGGCCGACGGCGTGTGCACCCTCAGGTCCCGGACTCCGCTCCTGCCTGCCGACCGTGCTTCAAGACGCGCCATCCTCTCCTCCTCCACGTCCGGAGACTGGTACATATTGCGTTTCCGCACCTCCGCCGGCACTTCCCGCAGTTTCCGTGAACGTAATATCAATTAATAAAATACATTAGCATATTTGAAAATGCATGTGAATCGTATGATCATATTATAGTTTCAAGTATGCTTAGAATCAGAATTGAAGGCGTTTCCGTCATAGTAGTGCTGGACAGACGCCGAATGAAAAACTCCGGAGAATATCCGGTCAAGATTGAAGTGGTTTACAACCGCGTCCAGAAGTATTATCCCACAGGTGTCAGCCTTACTGTTCCGATTTGGAAACGTATGTCCTGGACCAGGCAGTGTCCGCAAAAGAATTTATTGATTGTCAGGAGGTTTTATCGTATTGCCAATGAGGTTACATCGATAGTTGACAAAGGGGATTTTTCTTTCTCCGCCCTTGATGGCCGTCTCGGAAAACGCTCTTCCCGGACCGTGAATGAGATGTTCCAGACGATGATGGACAGCCTGATAGATGCCGGGCGCGTCAATTCCTATTACCGTTGCCGCTCGACATTGCGGAGTATCGTCCGGTTTGATGGAAATGAAATACCGTTCAGCAGGGTGACTACTTCGTGGCTACGCAGGTTCGACAGGTTTCTGCGGGATGAAGGCAAGTCACTCACTACCATAAGTATATACATGAAAACCCTCAGTACTGTCCTGAACGCGGCTTGCCGGAGCGGAGTCATAAAAGAATCCGGCTGCCCTTTCGGACGAGGGCGCTATGTTATTCCTAAAGGATCTGCAAGGTCGCTTGCGTTGACGGAAGAGCATATTCGTATGATAATACAGTACAAAGGCAATGGAGTCAGGGATAAATACCGGGATCTCTGGCTTTTCTCATATCTGTGCAACGGTATCAATTTCAAGGATATGCTGCTCCTGAAATACAGGAATGTCGTTGACGGTGAGATTTGTTTCGCCCGCGCCAAGACTTACGGGGCTTATGGCGGCTCGAAACTGATCAGGGCTGTCATCACGCCTGAAATGAGGGAAATCCTCCGGCTCCGCGGCAACGTACCGGACGGCAATCCGGAGACATTCCTTTTCCCGTTTGCGGACAGTTCAATGACTCCTCTGGATATCTCCAATATGGTCCGCAGGGTGATAAGACTGTGCAATTCTGCCCTTGGAAAGATTGCGGAGGAACTCGGAATCCCGAAATTCTCGACATATTCAGCCAGGCATACCTATGCCACGATTCTGCTCAGGAAAGGTGTGAACTTGAAATATATATCGGAGTCGCTCGGGCATTCAAGCCTTTCTGTAACGGAACACTATCTCAACGGGGCGGACAAAAAAGACCGCATGAAGCATGCGAAACTGCTGACGGAGTATGCAAATTGCATGAAACTGTAATCTCCGGGAGTGCATGGAGCATGGGGTGAAGGTGATGAGGACAGGAAAAATCAGGCAGAAGGGATGTTACTCTAAGTAACAAATAATAAATGTGCGATTTCAGCCATCTGCTGGCTGCCTTACACCAAACTCAACGACAAATGTATGACAATATTTTTTCATAAACAAGATTTTTCGTCAAAAAATGGGTTTAATAAGTGATTGTTACTTAGAGAGATACGTTAAACTTTTTTAAATCCATTATCCTTTATGAAAAAATTCTTTAGAATGGTTTCAATGTTCGTCTTAGCAGGCGCGACATTGGCGTACACAGGGTGTACGGACTACGGCGAGGATATTGAGGCGATCAACGATCGCATCGATGCCCTCGAGACTGGGACGATAGCCGATGTGCAGAATCAGATCAAGAGCATGCAGTCACAGATTGCATCTCTTGAAACAGCAAAAGCTGCTGCTGAAACTGCCATCAGCAAGTTGCAGTCAACAGTATCCGGATTGGAGGGACAGCTTGCTACATTGAGCGCAAAAGCTGATGCTAATGCAAGCGAGATCGCTAATCTGAAATCTTCAATATCAACAATCAACAACACAATCACCAGCCTCACAAGCCGGGTTTCAATATGTGAAAGCGAGATTAAGGCCATCAAGGACGGCCTCTCAAAGTATGCTACCCTTTCTTATGTTGATGCTACTTTCTATACCAAGGAACAAGCAGCCAAGCTCCTTTCCGATGTAATCGGCCCTATCCAGACCGACCTCGGAAATGCAAAGACAGCTATCTCCGCCCTTGAAGGAAAGTATGATTCAGAACTCAAGATTTCTGAAATCCTCGACAAAATCACAGCCGCTGACAATGCAGCTAAAGCCGCTCAGTCAGATGCTACTGCAGCTCTCGGCAAGATCAATACCTTGGAGGCAGCTCTCGGCGTATATGCACAGGCTGGCAAACTTGATGATGCTCTCAAGTCAAAGCTTAACATCGCTGACTTCGACGAGGCTTTCGATACGCAGTTGGAAATTGCACTTGCTGACGGTGGAAAGATTTCTTTGGCTATCTCAAAAGCCATCAATGATGCAACAACTAAGATCAATGCAAGGATTGACGAGGTTCTAGGCATCATCGAGCGCAGGCTCACCAGTATCGCTTTCGTTCCTGAGTATTACTATGACGGAGTTCCTTCAATTCTCTTCGAGACCATCGCTTACGATGGACTTAGCGATACCGATGAGGAGGCAGTAAATGATGATCATTATGAAGATGCCTGGTGGGAAATAAACAGCGAATATGCAAATTATTTTGAGAATTTTGCATCAGCTCTCGCTACTGCCAAGTATCGTCTCAACCCAAGAAACGTGGGTGCTGACTGCGCAGACTTCTCTTTCGTAGGTGACAAGGCTGACTATGTATTCACAAGGGCAGAGGCTCCTGCGGCTCCTGTTTCTATCGAAGGTAATCCTTCATACGATGAGAATACCGGTTATGTGATTTTCCAGGTAAAGAAGAATGAGAAGATTAATCTCCATCCAGCAGATAGTGCATTCAATAACTACACTAATGAAGATAAGAATCTTGACATCGTAGCTCTCAAGGCTGTCCTCAAGAAGGGCCTTACCGAGAACGAGAAGGAATCAGATACAAAACCTGAGGTTTACTCCGAGTATGTTCACGTAAATGAGGTTGTCGCTCCTGCAACGGCCCTCGCTATTTCTGACAAGATTCGTCTTGAGTCTCCAGTTGCTGAACTTTCTCTGCCAGAAGGTGCAGAATTGAAGCAGTACCAGTTCGCAAAAGATGGCCACTCTTATGTGCAGACATTTGCAGCTGCCAAAGACAGTGGATATGTTTATGAGATGCCTTTTGACAAGGAATTCGACCTCGGCTCACTCGTTGCTACTTGCTATAATTATAAAGTATATACTGACGGTCTTGAGGGTGAGACTAACCATAAGTCTCTTGACCTTGAGAAGTACGGCTTTACCTACAGGTTCTCCGTGGCGCAGACTGAGTTTGTAGTTGAGGATGGTGACTCTAAAGTTGACCAGCAGGGAGAAATCGTATGTCTTGATTCCGAGAAGGGTATTTTCAGCACCGTCAAGGATGCTGCAGGCAAATATGTAACTGCCCGTGTAGGCCGTACCCCTATCGTAAGGGTTGACCTTATGCACGGTGACAACATCGTAACCCGCGCGTTCATCAAACTCGTCATCACCGGTCAACGAGAGAATAATATGAACATTTACGATAGTACGCAGAAGATTGTACTGTCTTGCCCGGATGCTACGGTTTACCGCGAAATCAGTGAGGATAAACTGCAGGAACTCTACGACAAACTCCATATTACCAAGGAAGAGTTCTGGGCCATTTATGGAGGCAAGCCTTATTACACCTACACATATAGGGCCGGCAAACAAACTACTTTGATTCCTCAGCCAACCAAGGATGATAATCTTCAGAAGATTTCCTGGAGTGTGACTCACGCTGACGCAGGCAAGGTCGGAGCAGGAGTAAGGCTTACAGGTATTGTCACCCTTGTCAACAAGCGGGTACTTTCTGCTCTTCCTAAGTATATCCAGTTCATTTTCTGGTATGATTTCAAGCTCCCTGAACCTGAGGTGACTGCCGAGATCAAGGATGTCTTCTGGAAAGGAAGTGCTCTTCAGGCAAATGTGAATGTGCCTGTCAGCACGACGGACGGACCTGATAACTGCCTGTTCAATACTCCTATCGCTATCCAGCCTTGGACCAAACTTGAGGCAACTAATCTCCCTTGCGTCAGGACTGATGTATATGGATTCAGGATTTCCAGACTCTTCAATATCAACAATGACGGCAAGTTCGCTGAATGGACAACGACTTCAGGCGTGAACATCACTCCTGCCAACAAGACCATTCTCGCATCCGAGCGTTCGAATACAGAATACTACATCACCCTCGACAAGTCCAACAACAAGGTCAAGGCTGCTCTCAACAGTGATAACGGCCTTATGGCGGAGGTTCAGTGGTATGCGAAAGCCCAGAGCGGTGACGAGTTTGTTCTCCACACCTTCCTTGTGAACTTCATCCGTCCTCTCAACTTCATGCTCCCTGAAGGACTTGAGGTGACTGACGCGGTCGACGGCGGTGATGTGGTTGAGTTCCAGGACAAGGCTATGCTTACTGACTGGAGAGGCAATCTGGTATTCGGCCCTGAATACAAGAATGTTACTCTTACAGACTACTTCTGGAACAAGGCATGCTCACCTGCTGACCACGCAGAATATCAGCCTGAGTATCAGAGAGTCAAGACTCCTGCCCAGTATGTGTTCGAGACTGAGACAGTCACCATCAAGACAGGTGAGACCTATTATGAAGCTTCTTGCCAGCTCTGGAAGAACCAGGCTGTCATTGAATGGTACAACAAGTACGGCGATGCTGATCGGGTATTAGGTGAAGGTGGCCGTCCAAAAGGTACCTGGGTTAAATCTGAAGTTATGTCAGCTACAGGACGTACAAAGAATGAAGCTGAAGCAATTCTCCGTTACTGGATCAATGCAATGGATGAGCATTATCTTGATGGCGCAGAGACTTGTGGAAGGAAAGCCGATCCATTTACAACCAAGGCACTTTCTTCTAATACAGAGGTTAAATTCGATGTAATCTCCGATGTTACATACACTCCTGCGGTATATGAGACTGTAGCGGGCAAATGGGTTTACTCGGAATGCAACCCTAAACCGGGCGATCCTGCCAACGGTGAGGTTTACACCGAAGGCCAGAGAATCGGTTGCTGGGAGTACCAGAAGTACCAGTGGGAAGAGGTTCAGACAGTTCCTGGACAGTATTGGAATTACTACGGTCCGATGAATGGTGTGATCCTTGACCTGGGCAATGTTTCAACCAACCTCCCTGACGGGAAACTCCCTGCAGGTGCCTCACTCCAGCAGTCTGGGAATACAGTGAAGTATATGAATGTACAGAGCCCTATCCAGTACTCTTACTACATCTACATTCCTGCAACATTCAACTACGGATGGGGTACTCTCGCTGAGACTCTTGTAATCAAAGTCAATCCTGTAGGCACTGTGGCCGAATAGTTGACTTCAAATAAACAGGGTGGTTGAGAAGACATTGAATGCCATTCCTCAGCCACCCTTGTTTTAAATACAACTGAATATGAAAAAGTTATTGTCTATAATTGCCGCTTTCGCCGTAGCGTCCCTCATTACGGACGCATCGGCCCAGAAGCGTGAAAAAGATGAGTTCAACCCTCATTGGTTCATGCAGGTCCAGGGTGGCGTGGGACACACCGTAGGCGAGACCTCTTTCGGTGACCTCCTCTCCCCGGCATTCGGCCTCTACGGGGGATATAGCTTCAATCCTGTGTTCGGTCTGCGCGTAGGCCTTTCAGGGATCCAGGGCAAGGCTTATGTAGCCGGCAACAGGGATCTGAACCAGAGCCCGTTCGACTTCAAGTGGAACTATATGCAGGTCAATGCGGATGCGGTTCTTGACCTCTGCAATATATTCTCTACGTTCCGCGCTGACCGTGTTCTCAATCCATACCTCTTCGCAGGTTTCGGAGCGAATATCGGTTTCGGGCAGGATGACAAGGTGTCTGCGAACTTCGACCGTTTCGCTGATCCTGACTATGTATGGACTGACAGCAAGTTCTTCCCTGCCGGCCGTTTCGGTCTCGGTCTCGGCATCAGGCTTTCGAAGGTGGTTTACTTCAATCTCGAGGTGAACACCAACATTCTCTCAAACAAGTTCAACTGCAAGACCAGCAACAATGTTGACTGGCAGAGCAATCTTCTGGCCGGTCTGACCTTCCATTTCGGAGGAAAGGGCCGCAAGGCATCTCCTGCAGCAGTGCCTGTCCCAGCTCCGATACCGGACCCTGTGCCGGAACAGAAAGCTGAGCCTGCACCGGAACCAGCACCGGAACCAGCACCCGCTCCTGCGGCTGTCGCTCCTCAGTTCAAGGGCGCTTCCTGCAATGTGTTCTTCACTATCGGCAAATGGAGTATCTCTGATGCGGAGATGTCCAAGATAGAGAACTTCGTCAACGAGGTCAAGGCTGCCGATACTCCGGTGGTTATCGAGATTTCCGGCTATGCTGACAAGAGCACAGGAACGGCAAGGCGCAATATGTTCCTCTCCGAGAAGCGTGCTGAAGTTGTCAAAGCCGCCCTCACCGGTCTCGGAATCGACGAGAGCAGGATTCAGACCAAGTTCTATGGCTCTGATGTGAATCCGTTCCAGACTCCGGCAGAGAACCGTGTTGCAGTATGCGTTGCATCTGCTGAATAGAACATAACACAACCTCCCTTGCAGTCAATTGTGCTGCAGGGATACTATAATAATGATTTACTTTCTGGCCCGGCCCTGTCGTGAGATAAGGCCGGGATTTTCACGTTCACGCCCAACCCCTCCTGGCCCGCATGCCGAAATAACATTTATCTGAGGCATAAAATGCATAATTGTATTGAAATTAGTCCTGATAACCAAATATGCAAAAAATATGTTACTCAGGTACAGGACAGAAGGCGTATCCGTCATTGCCGTATTGGACAGGCGGAGACGAAAGAAGAACGGATTGTTTCCGGTAAAGATAGAAGTGGTCCACATGGGCTCCCAGCGTTATTTCAGGACGGGCCAGGATGTTTCAGCCGAGACATGGGAGAACCGGTCGTGGAAAAGGAACATTCCGGAAGAATACTATGAGATACTGGATTCTTTCGACAGAATCAAGACCGAAGTCAAGCGGCTTGTAACAGCGGGCCGTTTCAGTCTGCCGGCACTTGACGGAGCTCTCAGGAAAGGAAGGCAGGCTGACCTGATCCGATGCCTTTCGGACAAGATGGCGGCATTTCTCGCAAACGGACAGGTGAATTCGTACTACCGTTACAGGAGCACTGCAAGAGCATTGGAAAGAATGGGTGTGAGATCGCTCCCGATCGATGAAGTGACTACGGAATGGCTGAGGTCCTTCCATGTCTTCCTCCGGGGAGAAGGAAAGGGGAATGCCACTATAAATATCTATATGTCAGCACTAAAGGCCGTTCTGTCAGAATCTGTCAGGAATGGCTTAATGGAGCCTGGCAGGATGCCGTTCGGCCGGGGAAAATACACGTTGCCTCCGTCATCTCCGCGGGACGTCGCGCTGAAAGATGTCCATATATCCAGGATAATGTCATACAAAGGCACGGTGTCAGAAGAGAAATACCGTGACCTTGCTGCTCTCGAAAAAGTAGACACGGGAAGGTAGAAAAAGATTGAATGTTGTACC
>JBJEBJ010000057.1:0-2083 GCA_051869955.1 Candidatus Cryptobacteroides sp. | reverse complement strand
TAACCCAAGTTTGACTCAAAAAACTTTTTTTCGTCTTTTTTAGGGCTTATTTTGGGGATTCCTAGCCATGTGTGTTTTGTAATATATTGAAAATCAATGTATATAAAAAACTGAGAGCTCGGAAAGTCCGTTTGTCGTACCCAGCAAAGTCAAAAAGTTGTCGTACCTTTGCAGGCATGAACTTCCATGTGCTCTTCAGGGTCAATCCATCCACAGGCAACGAAGAACGTTACTTTCGGCTAAAGGAGTCGTTTCGTGACGAGATGGGAATGGTGCGCAACCGTACCATTCTCACTGTTGGCTTCGACATGAACGACATTCCGATGGAGGATGTCAGGCTTGTCGGCGATGGTCTGACAAGGCTCCACAACTGCAGCGGTAACCGTACCACCCTGTTTGGAGACATACTGGATGGTTATTCCGAACCTATACGCAACTATATAGAGAAGTACTGGGAGCAGATGGTTTCAAAGGGACGGCTTGACGTCGTGGAAAAGGCAAAGGCTGAAATCCATGCCAAGGCAAGACGTCTTGTGGACGTGAACACGGCCAAACATACCGATGCCCGTGACGTTGGTGCCGAGTGGATTTGCCTGCAGGCAATACGTGAGCTTGAGATTGACAGATTCCTTGAAAGACAGGGATGGAACGAGATACAGATTAACACGGCGCTGGCCCACCTCATCACCCGGACAGTATATACACCCTCCGAATTGAAGTCCATCCGCATCATGAATGAGAATTCTGCAGTATGCGAACTGGTGAGCGGCAATCAGGAATGGCGTCCCGGTTACCACGACATTTACAAGGTCGCCCCCAATCTGTACGGACTGAAGGACAAGCTGGAAACCCATCTCTGCAGGAAGACCGACGACCTGTTCAACCTTACAAACCGCATCGTGCTCTTCGACCTGACCAACTTCTACTTTGAAGGGCGGAAGGAGAGGAGCGTCAAGGCGCAATACGGACGTTCGAAGGAGAAGCGCAATGACTGCAAGCTGCTCGTCATGGCCCTGTGTGTCAATGCTGAAGGTTTCATACGCTATTCATCTATCCTTGCGGGCAATACGGCAGACCCGGATTCCCTGCCTGGCATGATAGATACCCTTTCGCAGAAGACACGCACGCCGTCAGCTCCGGAGCGGAAGGTGCTCGTGTGCCTTGATGCGGGAATTGCCACGGAGGAGAACCTCCGGAAAATCAAGGAAAAGGGCTACAACTATCTGTGCGTCAGCCGTACACGGCTTACAGACTATGAAATCTCCGAAGACTGTCAGAGCGTGAAGGTGCTGGATACGAGGAAACAGGAAATCACCTTGCGGCAGGTAAAGCATGAGGCAGACGGCGACTATTATCTTGAGATTAACTCACCGGCCAAGGCCGTCAAGGAGAGCTCCATGAACCGCCAATGGCGCGAGCGTTTCGAACAGGAACTGACCAAGGCCCGTGACGCGTTGGGAAGGAAGGGCGGAAAGAAAACCTACGAGAAGGTGATAGAGCGTGTAGGCCGGGCTATACAGAAATATCCCTCGATAGCGAAGTATTATGTCATAGACTACCTTCGGGACGAGAAAAACCCGAAAAACATGGCAGACATCCAGTGGCGCATTGCCGTCCCGGAGAACGTAGACAGACAGAGCGGCATCTACTTCCTGAGGACCAACGTGGAGAGCCTTGACGAAAAGTCCACCTGGGACTATTACAATCTTATCCGTGAAATCGAATGTACCAACCGTCAGCTGAAGACCGACCTGAATCTGCGGCCCATCTACCACAAGAAGGACAATCGTTCCGATGCTCACCTCTTCCTCGGCCTGCTCTCATACTGGATAGTAAACGCCATCCGCTACAAACTCAAACAGACGGGAGAAAACAGCTTCTGGACGGAGATTGTCAGACGCATGTCCACCCAGAAGGCCATAACGACGGAGGGTGTGAATGCTCTTGGCGAGAAGGTCTGCCTCCGGCTGTGCAGTGAACCGGGCAAGGCTGCAGAGGATATATACGAACGACTAAGGTACAGGAAGATGCCATTCAGAAAAATACAGATTCCAAAAAGTTTGTAGTACCCAGAAAGGCAAAC
>JBJEBJ010000056.1:0-10522 GCA_051869955.1 Candidatus Cryptobacteroides sp. | reverse complement strand
AAAAAGGCCCTCCCTCAAAATCAGGTGGTTAGATCTCTATTAGCTGCAATGTGGGCTAGGAAATTTCAAAGCAACACCCCGGATAAGTCGGTGAATGTCTGCGCTTTGGCGTGGACTTGACTTATCTGGTGTTACGGGCTTCCTAGGGCCTAAGGGCGTAGATATGAAAGTCTGCGCCTTTTTTGTGCCCTTAGCCTGTTTCCGGATAAGATGCGAGTGCGCAACAAAAGCGCAGAATGGACACCCAAATCAAGTCCAAGGAAAGGGTGTCGGCTCACGGCGAGGTCTTTACAAACCCCCGCGAAGTGAACGCGATGCTCGACCTTGTGAAATCGGAGACGGAGAGGATTGACTCACGTTTCCTGGAACCAGCATGCGGAGACGGCAACTTTCTCATTGAGATACTCCGCAGAAAACTCGCAATCTGTGAGGCCCGTGTAAAGGCAAGGCAATATTCCCAGCTCCAATATGAACACGATGCCGTGTGGGCGGTTTCCAGCATCTACGGCATTGAACTGCTTGAAGACAATGTAGCTGCTTGCCGGGAACGTTTACTCGGATATTTCAAGGAGCAATACGAAAGGCTCTTCGGCTCAAAATGCAAGCAAACTTGTATTGAAGCGGTAAGCTTCATCCTCTCGAAGAACATTATTCACGGTGACGCCCTTACCTACAAGCGTGTTGACAGGCCTGATGAATGGATTCACATCAGCGAATGGAGTTTCATCGGAGGTGACAAGGTTAATCGGCGCGACTATGAATTTTCCTATCTCGTAGGCGATTACGAAATCGATGGGCTCTTCTCCGACCTCCCGTCCGCGACTTTCGCCCCGGTTCATTTCCTGAAAATCAATGCTTCTGCCTATGGTGAACAATAATTACAATCCAGATGTCCTCAATTGCATTGCCAACCTGAGCAATGATGAGGTATTCACTCCGCCAGAACTGGCGAACAAGGTTCTGGAACTGCTGCCGCAGGAACTGTTCAGCAACCCTGACACAACATTTCTTGACCCGTTCTCCAAGAGCGGAGTCTTCCTGCGGGAAATCGTAAAACGTCTGGACGGAGGGCTAACGCACATTATTCCTGACCGTCAGCAACGCATAGATCACATACTGCACAAACAGGTTTTCGGCCTGGCAATCACGGAGTTGACAGCCTACTTGTCTCGCCGGTCCCTTTATTGTTCCAAGTATGCCAATGGCAAATACAGTGTTTCCCATTTCGATACCGAAGGCGGGAATGTGCTGTACGCCAATATGTCACACACTTGGGAAAACGGCAAATGCA
This sequence comes from Candidatus Cryptobacteroides sp., assembly GCA_051869955.1. GTDB lineage: Bacteria > Bacteroidota > Bacteroidia > Bacteroidales > UBA932 > Cryptobacteroides. The sequence goes on along the minus strand of JBJEBJ010000056.1, from coordinate 9,231 downwards.
AGTACTGCGGTGCAGCGCAGGCGGTCTATGACCGTGGCTCTGAAGCTGAGCAATATGCCTATATGTTCATTCACACAGACAATCCAGAGCAATTTTTCGGAAATATGAGATTCGATGTCATTATTGGGAATCCGCCGTATCAGATGAGTGATGGTGGTAATAGTGCAAGCGCTAAACCTATATATCATTTATTTGTCCAGCAAGCGAAGAAACTGAAACCAAGATATTTAACAATGATAATACCATCCAGATGGTTTGGTGGAGGGAAAGGATTAGATGATTTTAGAAAGGAGACTCTTAATGATGACTGTTTCCGTGTTATTGTTGACTATGAGAATGCCAATGATTGTTTTCCTGGGGTAGATATAGCAGGTGGGGTATGTTATTTTTTATGGGATCGGGATAACCGAGGAGATTGTAGGGTGATAAATATCAACAACGGAGTCGAGATTGAAACGACTAGGAAACTTAATGAATTTGAGACTTTCATTAGACGTGCAGAGGCCTTGAGCATAATTAAAAAAGTACGGATAAAGAAAGAAAATGAAATGTCTACAGTTGTTAGCAGTAGAAAGCCGTTTGGATTAGCGACGACTGCTCGCCCTTTACCGTATGGAGATCTGATACTCCGATGGCAGAATGGCGAAGGCCCTTTCCCAAGATCCGAAGTCACAGTTGGTATTGAGATGATTGATAAATGGAAGGTCATCACATCGTATGTCGGGTATGATCACGCAGGAAACCCGGGAAAAGACGGCAAGCGAAAAGTGTTTGCCAAAATTGATATTCTTCCTCCAAAGACCATCTGCAATGAAACATATTTGGTTATCAATAGTTTTGACACTGAGGAAGAAGCAGTAAATATGGTTGGATATATGAAAACCAAATTCTTTCGATTCCTCGTTTCCCAACTCATGTTCTCTCATCATATAACGAAGAATGCTTATCAATTTGTTCCAAAACAAGATTGCAAAGAGGAATGGACTGATGAGAAACTGAATAAAAAATATGGATTGTCAGAAGAAGAAATTGCTTTCATAGAATCATCAATAAGGACATACGACTAATCCTTTTTTGAGTATCTATCAATATTATGTCAGCACAAGACCTACTCCGAACCCGGGTCCCCGAGACCCCGATGATTTACGCTTACGAACACATTGGCGTGCCCGCACACTCCGGCTGGCTGAAAGTCGGCTATACGACCCGTGACGTTGAAACCCGGGTAAAGGAACAGAATCTTACCGGCAACATTCCATACCGCATTGTTCTGAAGCGCCCTGCTATGCGAAAGGACGGAACATCATTTGACGACCATCTCATCCACCGCATTCTCCGTAACAACCACGTCATCAATCCGGAGGGAGAATGGTTCATAACCGATAGCAGAACCGTTGAAAAGGCAATACAGTCTGCCATTGACGGAAAAGAAACGATGGTGGAGCGCATTTACGATTTTCCAATGCGGCCGGAGCAAAAACGAGCCGTTGACAATACCTCGGCCTACTTCGAGAGCTTCAGGAAAGACCCGGCAAACAGGGGACTTGTTCCACATTTCCTTTGGAATGCAAAAATGCGTTTCGGCAAAACTTTCACCACCTATCAACTCGCCCGAAGGATGGATTGGAAGAAACTGCTGGTGCTTACATTCAAGCCTGCGGTCAAGAATGCCTGGGAGGAAGACCTTCTGACTCACAAAGACTTTGAAGGCTGGCAGTTCTGCCAGAAGCAGGAAGACCGGGAATTCAACAAAATAGATGATGGCAAGCCTTTCGTCTGCTTTGCATCGTTCCAGGACGTATTGGGCAAGAATGATGCTGGAGGCATCAAGGCGACCAACAAGTGGATTCAGACTATTGACTGGGACTGCATAGTATTGGACGAATACCATTACGGCGCCTGGGGCAAGAATGCAAAGGATTTTTACGACAATACTGACCCGGCAAGCAAGCGGGCAGAGGAAGCTGGGGAAATCATTGCGGAGGATGCAGACAATATCAGAGAAGTTGAAGCACGCGAGATTTACGATGAAGGACTAATGCCTCTCCACACAGGCGCATACCTATATCTGTCCGGAACGCCGTTCAGAGCCATCTCTACAGGGGAATTCATTGAGGAACAGATATATAACTGGACCTATGCGGACGAGCAGGCGGCCAAGGACTCCTGGCAGGGCCCGGGCAATCCTTATGCCCAGCTGCCCAAAATGGTGATGCTTACATACCAGATGCCCGACAGCATAAGCGAGATTGCATCCCAAGGAGAATTCGATGAATTTGACCTCAATGAGTTCTTCCGCGCTGAAGATGACAGTTTCCTTCACGAGGAATATGTCCAGAAATGGCTGGACTTGATTCGCGGAACTTATACGGAGAACATAGTATCAGAACTCAAACTCGGAAAGGAGAAACCACCGATGCCGTTCTCTGACAGCCGTCTGTTGAGTTATCTACAGCATACCTATTGGTTCCTTCCAAGCGTGGCTTCCTGCAGGGCAATGGCAAATCTTCTCAAGAAAAAAAGCAACCGTTTCTTTGCAGACTATAAAGTCATTGTAGCCGCAGGCAATGAAGCAGGAATGGGGGCCAAGGCGGTAGAACCTGTATATGAAGCAATGGGAGATCCTCAACAGACAAAGACCATCACCCTGTCCTGCGGAAAGCTCTCAACCGGTGTTACCGTGAAACCGTGGACGGGCATTCTGATGTTGCGCAACACAACTTCCCCGGAAACGTATTTCCAGGCTGCCTTCAGAGTCCAGTCTCCTTGGACTACGAAGGATGAGAAAGGGAATGAAGTTATTCTCAAGCCATTCTGTTACGTGTTCGACTTTGCTCCAAATCGCGCATTGCGTCAGGTCGAAGAATATAGCTGTCAGCTCAATGTCAAAGAAACCAATCCGGAGAAGAAAGTCGATGATTTTATCAAGTTTCTTCCGATACTCGCCTTCGATGGTTCTTCGATGAAGGAAGTCGATGCCGCCGGCGTGCTTGATATGGCGATGAGCGGAACAACAGCTACATTGCTCGCCCGGCGTTGGGAATCTGCAGTTCTCGTAAATGTTGACAATGCTACCCTGAAGCGACTGATGAACAACACGGATGCAATGTCGGCATTGATGAATATTGAAGGATTCAGAAGTCTGAATTCTGACATTGAAACCATCATCAACAAATCCGACAATGTCCAGAAGACAAGACGAGACAATCCGGGAAAACTCAGCCCAAAACAGAAGAAACAATTGAGCGAGGAAGAGAAAGAATACAAAAGCAAGAGGAAAGAAATCCAGGAAAAACTGATAAAGTTTGCTACGCGCATTCCGGTGTTCATGTATTTGACGGATTATAGGGAATACTGCCTCAAGGATGTTATTGAGCAGCTTGAACCGGAACTTTTTCGTAAGGTTACAGGCTTGACTCTCAAGGATTTCAGTCTTTTGGTCAGTCTGAATGTCTTCAATAGCGAGTTGATGAATGATGCGGTCTATAAGTTCAAGCGGTATGAAGACTCATCATTGGAATACACGGGAATTGACAGACATAAAGAGTCTCTTGTTGGTGGCTGGGACACCGTCGTCGACACAACCAAAATGTCATGTGAAAGAATGGAGGCTAAGCATGCTCCAGAGTATAAGCCAGATCCTTCTGTACAGAGGCCTTGGGAAAAACTCAATGTTGGTGATATGGTAATGCACAAAAGCTTTGGCCCGGGGACTATAAAATTCCTGGACCATAAGTATATAATTGTGCAATTCACTGACAGGGAATCCAAGTTTCTTTTCCCTGACGCGTTTGCGAAGGGATATTTCCAATTATTGCCGGACAATAACTGAGCCGCTGGCCTGGTGGGTGGCGAGGATGAGGACTTCGGCGATTTGGACGTGGGCAGGGGCTGAGGCTGCGTAGAAGACTACGTCGGCTATGTCGGTGCCGGTCAATGGCTTGATGCCTTTGTAGACGTTGTCGGCACGTTCTCCGTCACCATGGAAGCGTACTTTGCTGAATTCGGTTTCGACAAGTCCGGGCTTGATGTTGGTCACTCTGACTGCTGTGTCTGCCAGGTCGATTCTAAGACCGTCCGTGATGGTCTTGACCGCGGCCTTGGTCGCGCAATAAACATTGCCTCGGGCATAGGCTGCATCTCCTGCCACACTGCCGATGTTGATGACGTGTCCGCTATTTCTTCCGACCATTCCCGGAACTATCAGGCGGGTCATTGTCAGGAGGCCTTTTATATTGGTGTCAATCATTGTGTTCCAGTCTTCCATGCTGCCTTCGTACTCCTTGTCGAGACCGAGGGCGAGTCCGGCATTGTTGACGAGAACGTCGATTGTGCTCCATTCCTCCCCGAGACTTCCGATTGCCTTCCCGGCAGCCCCTGCATCACGCACGTCGAATGTTAGTGTCTTGACCTTAGCTCCGGTTTCTTCAAGCTCTGCCTTGATCGCTTCCAGCCTTTCCGACCTTCTGCCTGTGATGATCACATTGTATCCTCCCTCCGCAAATTTTCTTGCGCAGGCCTCTCCTATGCCGCTCGTGGCTCCTGTTATAAGTACTGTCTTTTTCATTGCTTTATTGCGTTTGTTGCGTAGGCGAAGGTACGACTATTATCTGACAATATCACCAATATATTATAGTAATTCCGATGATTAACTCTTATATTTGCAAGGTTTGAAATCATGGTTATGAAAAGGACTCGAAAAATTATCATCCTGTCAGTGGTGGCGGTGATATCGCTTGCACTGGGTGTGTTCGTTTATGGCGGATGGAAAATGTTCGGAGACGAAATCCGGGCAATATCCACCCTGAAGATGGTCGGGGACAAAGTCTATACGTTTACTTTCAAGGGAGATTATGGTTTCAGGGGATTTCTGGAGCAGGGAGGTGCCCGGACAGATGCAGAGATGGCTCAATATATTGCCACGTTCCTCTCCAAGGGTTATATGAAGATTCCTGCTTCCGGGGAGGTTCAGGCGGAGGCCGGCTGCACATCTTTGGACGGAGACGGAGTCCTGGGCAGGAATTTCGATTTCAAGGATGAGGGACAGAGCCTCGTCATTGTCAGGACGGAGCCTGAAGACGGATACAAGTCCATATCCACCAGCATGTTCGCATTTCTTGGGTATGGACCGGAATGGCATCCTGTGGCTGGCATGGATGGTTTCGTAGCATTGGCGACGGCCTATATTCCTCTCGACGGAATGAACGAAAAGGGGGTATGTGTGGCTGACCTTATCGAGATTGACGGGAGCACGGAGCCTTTTGACACTCCAAAGCCGGATCTTACCATCGTAGGAGGCATACGGCTCGTCCTGGATTATGCAGCTTCAGTGGATGAGGCTCTCGGATTGTTGGAAAAGTATGACATACATCCGTCCATAGGCAGTGCACATCATATTTCAATTGCTGACGGAACCCGTTCCGTGGCAGTGGAATGGAAGGACGGGCAGATGCATGTCACGGATACTCCTGCCGTCACGAATCATTGTCTGTGGGAGAGCCGCCGTCATGAGATGACTGGGGAGTCCCGCAGAAGAATGGAATCTATCAGGAGTTTCGAGCCTGGAAATGCAGGAGAAGCTCTTGCCGCAATGAAGCTTGCGTCATATCAGGACTGGACGCTCTGGACGGTGATTTTTGACAGGGAGAACCTTGAGGCGACGTGGTATGTCCGTTCGGATTGGGGTGCTCCTGTCAAGTTTGAATTATAGCAAGTCCCGTAATGGCGTACAGGAAATACGATACCTGCTTTTTTGAGCGTTATGCGATGACCGAGCTGCGGCAAGTGCTTGGCCACAAGTTCGATACACTCGTGAATTGCGACCGTCCGGATTTGCAGTCGCAGGGCTCAGATGCTCTTGGTATTGAGGTTACCCGTGCAATGGAAGGCGGCAGGCAGGCTGCCTTGAAAATGCTAAAGGACATTTCCGGAATCTCGGCCGTGGAAGGGGAGAGTGCAGCTGACATAAGAGCGATGAAGTCCAGCGGTTACGGATATGGTCTGCGCGAAGGCGGATTCATAGGCGGCCTGGAACTGGATTACTGGATGGGCGCCCGTCCTATGAAGGAAATAATAGCAAACAAGGTAGGGAAGGTATCGTCCGGTTTCTACGGGAATTTCCGAGAGTTCGGCCTGTTCGTGTTTTCCAATGACAGGGTGACCCTGCAGAACGCTTATTCGGCAGTCATGTACACTCTCGACATCCAGAAAGCGCTCGATGTCCGTTATTCCAGACTCTACATCTCGGCTGTCACTGATTTCTATGCCTGCAATCTTGAGGATGACATCTCGTTCGAATACAGGATTTCTCCTTTCGCCGTGGACGAGCTTCAGCGGAAAGAATTCTTCCTCTCCTCGTTGGACTACAGGAACATCTGAAGGTCAGTTGGTGGGGAGATTGCGGATTTAATTCCGCGTTTTTTTATTATATTTGCACAAAATCTTGAGATCAATCAGACAATGGAAGTGGATATCCCTGCATATGCAAGGATGAATGTATCAACAGCTCGCAAGCTTAAGCAGCTTCTTTATGTAATCTCAAGAAGCGTCCCATTCAAGCCGAACTTCACGGAAATTGGCCGGGCTATCTCATCTGACAGAGGAACAGTTGCTGATTATATGGTCTATATGGAGAAGTCAACCCTTATCAGGCAGTTGAATTATGCTCCTGATGGAATGGACCTGGTACAGAAAGAAGACAAGATTTATTTGGGAAACACTCCTGCTTTATCCATGCTCTTGCGGATGATAATCCGGAGATTGGCAACATCAGGGAGACTTTCTTTTACTGTGCAATGTCCGTAAATCACAAGGTTACGTCATCGCCTGCAGCAGATTTCCTCGTAAAAGGCCACACTTTCGAAGTCGGAGGCAAGTCCAAGAAACAAAAGCAGATCAAGAATGTCAATGATGCATTCATCGTGAAAGATGATATCGAAAATGCCTATATGAATATCATTCCGCTTTGGACATTTGGATTAAACTACTGAACGGGAAGGGGACCCGAAACTTCTTTTTATCTGTATCCATCCATTGCTCAGATAAGTTTCCCGAACTTGTCCCTCCCTTCGGGGAACAGGGCCGTCAGGTGGTCGATGAGAATCTGGCGGGATTCTTCAGGAGAGCAGTCGGGCAGGACAGGGGAATCCGTGTCGTCTTCCACGAATTTTGCCCAGAACGGGCCTTCGGATAGGTTCCCGCTAATCTTGAAGAGCGCATCCGGAGTGGTGATGCTGTTCCGCTGCCACCCCTTGTATTCGCAGTCACGGCCCCGGTAAACCCTTGTGATGTCGCCCACTACAGTCCATGTGCCCATGTCGAGGAATCCCATCAGGAAGTCCACGGCCTGCTTGGTGACCTTCGGAACCAGATATTTCTCCATGTGACCGCCGACCTTCTTCCTCGTCTCCTGCGGCACCTCCTTCTCAAGTATTGACCTGATTTCTGATGAATCCAGGGCCTCGTGCTCCCTGATGGCGGATAGCAGGACAGGGGAGAGGTATTTATGAAGTCTCTCGTCGATGGTCGCGGCCTTGCATGGCCTGCCCTCCGCCACCTGGTACTTCGCCTGTGACCGTCTCCAGTTCATCAGGTGCCTGTAATATTTCTCAGTGGCGAAGGCCGCCCGTCGGGATATGTATTTTCCATATACGATGCCGTCACGGACAGCGTCCACCTTCCAGTCCCACGGGCCGAGTTCGTCCGAAGAGTAGAACCACCAGTCCGGATGCGTAAGTTCCTCGATGGACCAGCCGCGCACAGGGCTTCTGAAGAACGGAATCATCCCGATCTCCCTTATGACTTTTATCATGCTCTGCGCAGAATTTATCGGAAATTCATCATTGCTCATGGCAGATTCATTTAATTTCCAGATCTTCAATGACAATCATGCTGTCCGTGTGGGATAGTTTGATTCGCTTCGAGAACTCCCAGCCCATATCAAGGGCCGTATAGGTGTACCAGTCGCCGTCTGCGGTTATGTCGAGAAGTTCAGTCCTGTTTTCCTGAGAAGATTTCTCGTCCTGCTGGCCGCTCCTGAACAGCCAGGTGGCATACGCAGTATCGTCAGAATCATAAGGATAAGCTTCCTGAAGCTTCTTCAGGAGCTCCCGTGAGCAGTGTTTGCGAAGAAATCCGTAATCCTCATACAGCTTTTCATTGTACATCTTTGTAATGAAAGCCTTGAACATCATTTCAGGTGTGAATATTACCGGAAATGTGTATGTGACCGATGTTGGATTGCCTAAAAAATCTTTTGCCGGCGACCATTCGTTAGAAGATGAAACCACATTTAATGCTATGGAATCCAATGCCGGATGCCTGCCCCGACGAACTTTCACATCTTCAAGATTACCGAACATGTCGATTGTAAACCCCAATGTCACACGGCCTGTTGCTGCGTCCTCCAGTGCTGCATCAGGATATGTGAGTCTTTCTTGTACCCATTTGGAAAAATACTTGACATCTTGACCTTCAAACCTTGCTATTTCATCAATATAATCGATAAATGCTCCGGTGATGGAGTCTGAGAATTTCACGATTTCTGTACTGTCATTGGTCCAGGTGTCATCGTTCCATTCAGGTCTTGAGGATCGAAGGAATGAAATAGCAGCCTTGTACTCGACGGAGTTTTCCGGATTGGCGCTGTTGCCATATCCTACCACATCCAAGGCACTTCTCTCAATTGGAAATGTATATAGCCCCTGGGGATCATCATAAAACAGGTGCCGCTGGTTTTCCGGACATTTTGCAATATAGTCTTCTACGCTTCCATACAGCCTTTTTATGAGAGCATCCAACGAGTAGAGATATCGCTCCGCCTCAGCATCAATATATTTCAGCTGCCCTTTTTCTTTGTCTTTTATTCCGAAAAACCTCGGCGTGCGGCTTGCATCTTCATCTGTAAAAGTTATAATGAAAACATCCTGCCCGATTAAATACTCTGATACGTGTTCATCCACTCCTGCTGTCCGCAATGAATCTGCAGAAAGGCATTCAAAAGATGACGGCCCGGCCAGAGCGCTTTCCACATCGGAAAAGTAACTAGCCGGGTTATACCTTATCACAGGAATGTCTCCTGCACCCGTCCTGCCCTGCCCGGCACAAGCCGATATCGAAAAGGACATTATTGCTGACAATAGCAACAGTTTCATGGATAATACGTTTTGTTGCAGGCAAAGTTAATCATTCTTCATGATTACTGCAATCTTACCCTGGCCTCCTGCACGTTGC
>JBJEBJ010000055.1:0-10609 GCA_051869955.1 Candidatus Cryptobacteroides sp. | reverse complement strand
AACACGCAGAACAGCAATCCCGGTCACGTGGTTACAACGAGGCCGGGATTTTCAGATTGGAACTTACATCGACAAAGGAGGAGACTTCTTTGCCGGGCATTTCTGGGAAATGACGGAAGGACTTCTGATAGGGCTCATACCTTTCATCATATTCTTCAAGATTTTCCACACCTATTCAGGCATCATCCGCTACTCCTCATTCATTGATCTCCAGAAGGTTATCTATGCGGTATTGGGAGGAAGCATCTCCATCTATGTCCTCGGCAAGGCTTTCTTCTACATCAGCGGAGGCACTTCCCGGATATTCTTCCCGAGCATCCCGGGCACTTTGGTGATGTTCACGTTCTCCACACTCGTCATGTGGTTGGAGAGAATCATCGTGAAGAGACTGTACGACAGCTTCAACATCGAGAATGCCATGCCGGTGGCAATATACGGCACCAAGGCAGGTGGAATCAGCCTCGCCAAGAGCATTGCCGCAATAAAGAACAAGAAATACAACCTCCAGGCATTCATTTCGGACGGCATCGAGATGAAAGACTGCTACCTGATGGGCGTCAAGGTGTATCTGAACGGGAAGGGCATCGGTGCGATATTGAAGGAACATGGGATCAAGGCCGTGCTGGTATCACCTCTCAAGACGGAGAAGCTCAGGGCCAATACCGAAATGGTCGACGAACTCATCGAGGCCGGCATCAAGATCCTGATAATGTTTTCGTCCGAGGAATGGGACGGCAAGAGTCCTCTCAACCACCAGAAACTTCATCCGGTCGAGATCGACGACCTGCTGCCGAGGGAGAAGATTGACGTGGACATGGACGCCATCGGCGCTCTCCTGACCGGGAAACGCATACTCATCACCGGTGCAGCCGGCTCCATAGGCTCCGAAATGGTGCGCCAGGTGGCCGTGTACAATCCTGGCGAAATGGTGCTCATCGACCAGGCAGAAACCCCGATGCATGACATCAGGATGCTGATGGCCAATGAGTTCCCTCATATCAAGAACGAAACGATTGTCACCAGCATCACGAACAGGGAACACATGGAAACCATCTTCGCATCCCACAAGCCGGAGTACGTTTTCCATGCAGCTGCCTACAAACACGTCCCGATGATGGAGGACAATCCTGCCATTGCGGTGCAGAACAATATCTACGGGACCAGGGTCATTGCGGACCTCGCAGTGAAATACGGGACGAAAAAATTCGTGATGATTTCCACTGACAAGGCGGTGAACCCTACCAATGTCATGGGATGCTCGAAGAGAATCTGCGAAATCTATTGCCAGAGCCTGAACCAGGCCATTGCCGAGGGAAAGGTGAAGGGAGTCACCCAGTTCGTTACCACGAGATTCGGAAACGTGCTCGGCTCCAACGGAAGCGTCATCCCTATTTTCAAGGAGCAGATCCGCAACGGAGGCCCGGTGACAGTGACCCATCCGGACATCATACGTTATTTCATGCTCATTCCGGAGGCCTGCAAACTGGTCCTGGAAGCCGGGACAATGGGAAAAGGCGGAGAAATCTTCGTCTTCGACATGGGCCAGCCGGTGAAAATCGTGGACCTTGCAAGACGGATGATTGCCCTGTCCGGGGCCAAGAACATAGAAATCAAGTTCACCGGACTGCGTGACGGGGAGAAACTGTATGAAGAAGTGTTGAACGACAAGGAAGGCACGATTCCTACACTCCACCCGAAAATCATGGTCGCCAAGGTACGCGAATATGATTACGAGACAGCTTGCCGCAACGAGGAACGTCTCATACAGGTTTCTCACGGATTCGACGACATGGAAATCGTGCGGGTGATGAAAGAGATTGTTCCTGAGTTCAAGAGCCAGGTCAGCAAATACGAGGTCCTCGACAAACAGGAGGGCGGAAACTGAAAAACAGCAAGATTATGAAAGAATTGAAAGACATGAAGATAGCCGTAGCCGGCACAGGTTATGTAGGCCTGTCCATAGCCACATTGCTCTCACAGCGCCACAAGGTGACTGCAGTGGACGTAATCCCGGAGAAAGTGGAGAAAATCAACAACCGCATCTCCCCTATCCAGGATGACTATATAGAGGAATATCTCAGCACGAAACCGCTCGACCTGACCGCAACGCTTGACGGAGAGTCGGCTTACAGGGACGCAGACTTCATTGTGATTGCCGCCCCGACCAATTACGACAGCAAGAAAAATTTCTTCGACACATCGCACGTGGAAGAGGTCATAGACCTCGTACTCAAAGTGAACCCGGATGCGGTAATGGTGATAAAATCCACCGTACCAGTAGGTTACACGGCATCAGTCAGGGAAAAGTTCTCCTACCGGGAGCGCCTCGCGGACGGCACCATGAAGGTGGTCACCCCGAAGATAATCTTCGCCCCGGAATTCCTCAGGGAATCCAAGGCATTGTACGACAATCTCTACCCGAGCCGCATCATCGTAGGTTTCGAGCAGGGGGATACGACACTGGAGGAAGGTGCACGGAATTTCGCGGCACTCATCAAGGAAGGCTCCCTGAAAGAAGACGTACAGGTCCTGTTCATGGGCTTGACCGAGGCAGAGGCAGTAAAGCTTTTCGCCAACACATATCTCGCCCTGCGCGTAAGCTATTTCAACGAGCTTGACACCTATGCTGAAATGAAAGGACTTGACACGAAGTCCATTATCGACGGAGTATGCCTCGACCCGAGAATCGGCTCGCATTACAACAATCCTTCATTCGGATACGGCGGATATTGCCTCCCGAAAGACACGAAACAGCTTCTTGCGAACTACAACGACGTGCCGGAGAATCTCATCCAGGCCATCGTGGACTCCAACGGGACGAGGAAGGATTTCATAGCCGACCAGGTGCTCAGCAAGGCCGGATATTATTCATGCAACAGCCAGTACGACAGCGCCAAGGAGCACAGATGCGTCATCGGAGTTTACAGGCTGACAATGAAATCGAACAGCGACAATTTCCGCCAGTCCGCCATCCAGGGCATCATGAAGCGCATCAAGGCCAAGGGAGCCGAGGTGATCATCTACGAGCCTACCCTCGAGGACGGGACTTCTTTCTTCGGCAGCATGATTGTCAATGACCTGGAGAAGTTCAAGGCTTCGAGCCAGGCAATCATCGCGAACCGTTACGACTCCTGCCTCGACGACGTGGCGGATAAGGTATATACGAGGGATATTTTCAGAAGAGACTGATTATAACTATATTTGTGGTCATATTAGATAAGAAAATGGGGAAAATGAAAAGAGCATTGATTACCGGAGTGACCGGACAGGACGGATCCTATCTGGCCGAATTCCTGTTGGAGAAGGGTTATGACGTACACGGAACAATCAGAAGGTCATCCGTGGATTACAGGGAGAGAATCGCGCATCTCGAGGGCCGGCCGAACTTCCATCTGCATTACGCCGACATGGGCGACTCCATGAGCCTGATCCAGGTGGTGAACAAGGTACGTCCTGACGAGGTGTACAATCTTGCTGCACAGAGCCATGTGCAGGTTAGTTTCGACTCTCCGGAATTCACTGCGGACATCGATGCCACGGGAGTGCTCAGGGTACTCGAGGCAGTGCGGCAATGCGGATTGGCAGATACCTGCCGCATATACCAGGCATCCACATCCGAGCTTTACGGCAAGGTGGAGGAAGTACCCCAGAATGAGAACACTCCTTTCCATCCATACAGCCCTTATGCAGTGGCCAAACTCTACGGTTTCTGGATAGTGAAGGAATACCGTGAGGCATACAACATGTTCTGCTGCTCAGGCATCCTCTTCAACCATGAGAGTGAGCGCCGCGGGGAAACCTTCGTGACGCGCAAGATAACATTGGCGGCAGCCCGCATCGCGCAGGGCAAGCAGGATTGCCTCTATCTCGGAAACCTGAGTTCGCTCCGTGACTGGGGCTATGCCAAGGACTATGTGGAGTGCATGTGGCTGATTCTCCAGAACGACAAGCCAGAGGACTTCGTAATTGCCACCGGAGTGCAGCACAGCGTGCGCGAGTTCGCCTACTACGCATTCAAGCATGCCGGAATCGAGCTGAAATTCGAGGGCGAAGGCCTTGACGAGAAAGGCATCTGCGTGGCCGTGAGCGGCAATGCTCCGGAATCCCTTGTAGGCAAGACACTTGTGGCCGTTTCCGAGGACTTCTACAGGCCGACCGACGTGGTCAATCTCTGGGGCGACCCTACCAAGGCGAGGGCCAAGCTGGGCTGGAACCCGAACAAGACTTCCTTCGAGGAGCTCGTAAGGCTGATGGTCGAGTCAGACATGGCGAAAGTTGCGGCAGAGGGCGCGGCAGCCAAGGTCAGGACGAATCTCGCAGAGTATCTGGAGAAAGGTATTGTAAAATAGTGGTTGTCATTTCGACCAGGTAACACCTGTTGTCATTTCGACCAAGCGAAGCGCGTGGAGAAATCTTATCATAAAATTATGCTTGAAAAAACATCAAAAATATACATCGCCGGCCACCGCGGCCTCGTGGGCTCCGCCATCTGGAACAATCTCCTTCAGCGCGGCTACACGAATCTCATAGGCAGGACGCATAAGGAACTCGACCTGACCGACCAGGTGGCCGTACGGAAGTTCTTCGACGAGGAACGCCCTGACGCAGTGGTACTTGCAGCCGCCTTCGTGGGAGGCATAATGGCCAATTCGCTCTACCGCGCCGACTTCATCATGCAGAACATGAAGATGCAGTGCAATGTGATTAGCGAGGCCTATGCGCACGGAGTGAAGAAACTCCTCTTCCTCGGATCTACCTGCATCTATCCGAAAAACGCCCCGCAGCCGATGAAGGAGGACTGTCTCCTGACATCCCCTCTGGAGTACACCAATGAGGAATACGCCATCGCGAAGATCGCCGGCCTCAAGATGTGCGAGAGCTACAATCTGCAGTACGGCACGAACTACATTGCCGTGATGCCTACGAACCTTTACGGCCCGAACGACAATTTCCATCTCGAGAACTCCCACGTGATGCCGGCCATGATGCGCAAGGTATATCTCGCCAAACTGATTCACGACAGGGACTGGGATGCCATCCGCAAGGACCTGGCAATCAGGCCGGTATCGGTATCTGTCGAAGTAGCTGGGGAACTCGGCTGCAAGGCCGGAGAGCAGGATGGATGCGGTTGCTCCGGGTCGGCCGCAGCAGAAGGCAACAGCTGTGCGAGCCAGGGCAGCCCGTCTGCGAAGAGCATCGGCCGTTTCGTAGTGGACGGAACCTCCACGGAGCAAGACATACTCGCAGTCCTTTCGCATTATGGCATATATGACAACCGCGTCGTCCTATGGGGGACCGGCACTCCCCTGCGCGAATTCCTCTGGAGCGAGGACATGGCGGACGCATCCGTCCACGTATTGCTGAACGTTGACTTCAAGGACATTATCGGCATCGAGAAATACAGCTCAGTATTCTATGGCGCTTCAGCCGACGGAGCCGTTGACCGCAACAACAGCGAAGGGCGCGGCGGCGCAATCCCTTCCTTAGGCGAAATCCGCAACTGCCACATCAATGTCGGCACCGGCAAGGAACTCACCATCCGCGAGCTCTCCGAACTGGTCGTAAAGGCCGTCGGATTCTCCGGCACCGTCGAATTCGACTCCTCCAAGCCTGACGGCACAATGCGCAAACTCATAGACGTCAGCAAGTTGCATTCCCTCGGCTGGACCCACAAGGTCGAAATCGAGGACGGCGTCAGGATGCTGTTCGAATGGTACCGTAAGAGTCTTCAGTAGCGGAGGATAGTGAGATTTGAGTAAATTCGCACATAGATTTGAGTAAATTTTCTCATAAAATTGAGTAAAAATTCCATAAGAATTGAGTAAATTTGCACATAGAATTGAGTAAGTTTACATATCAATATCCATATTATGGAATATATTCGCAAACAGTTCGGGATACTGAAAGAGCGTATCCTGGAGTCACGCAAATTCATGCAGGTAGTGGCAGGGCCACGGCAGGTGGGCAAATCAACATTGGTCCTCCAGGTGCTCAATGAATTGAGCATCCCGCATTCCATGTTGGCCGCAGATGCAGTGAACCCTGAAGATTCAGACTGGATTCACCGCATATGGGAAGCCGCACGTACTACAATGATCCTTCAAGGAGCAGATGAGTACCTGCTTGTGATAGACGAAGTCCAGAAGATTGATAACTGGAGCGAAATTGTAAAGCGGGAATGGGATTCTGACACACGCAACAGAATAAATCTTAAAGTTGTACTTCTTGGAAGCAGCCGCCTGCTCCTGAAAAAAGGACTTACAGAGTCCCTGGCAGGACGATATGAACTTATCAGAATGCCGCACTGGAGTCATGACGAGATGCGTGATGCATTCGGTTTCACATTGGACGAATACATATACTATGGCGGTTATCCCGGTTCAGCTCACCTGATACGCGACGAGCGCCGCTGGCGGAAATATATAAAGGACTCGTTGGTCTCTCCAGCCATTGAGAAGGACGTTATCATGACGACTAATATATACAAGCCGGCATTGATGAAACAACTGTTTGAACTGGGGTGCAGCTATTCCGCTGAAATCCTGTCCTTGACAAAGCTGATGGGACAATTGCAGGATGCCGGCAATGTCACCACATTGGCTTCGTATCTTAAGATCCTGGACGAATGCGCTTTGCTTACAGCATTGTACAAATATGCGAATGACGAGGCACGCAAGCGGGGCTCCGTTCCTAAGTATCAAGTATACAACAACGCCTTGATGACTGCTTATGTCGGGCGCGGGTTTGCCAAAGACAGGGTTGACACACGAGCGTGGGGGCGTTGGGTTGAAAGCGCGGTAGGAGCACATCTGATGAGCATGGCAGATGAACTCGACTATGATGTATATTATTGGAGGGAAGGTTCCAAAGGAGAAGACAAGGAAGTTGACTTCATCATTTCATGCGGAGGCAAGTTGACAGCAATAGAAGTAAAGAGCGGGCGGCGAGGCATGAACTCGGGACTCCCTGCATTTACAGAGGCATTCCATCCGGAGAAATCGTTAGTGGTCGGAACCGGAGGCGTAAGCCTTGAGGATTTCCTTGGATGTGACATTGAGAGGCTATTGTGCAGCGGGGATTCTTCATTTTAATCTGTAGGGCTAAAGTACGTACAAACATATGTTAGAGAAGAACGTGATACTCGAAGGCAAGACGATTCTTGTCACCGGAGTGGCCGGATTCATAGGAAGCAACCTGGCCAAGAGACTGTATGATACGGTAAAAGACGTGAAGGTCATCGGAATCGATTCGATGACAGACTATTACGATGTCAATATCAAGAAGGAGAGACTCAGGATGCTGGCCGGATATCCCGGATTCGTGTTCGTGGAATCCAGCATTGCCGACAAGGATATTGTCGAGAGACTCTTTTCCGAGTACAAGCCTTCGGTAGTCGTAAACCTCGCGGCCCAGGCCGGCGTAAGATATAGCATTACCAATCCTGATGCCTATGTGGAATCGAACCTGATCGGCTTCTACAATATCCTCGAGGCCTGCCGCCACCACGAAGTCGAGCATCTCGTATATGCCTCATCCTCATCGGTTTATGGTTCGAACAAAAAAGTACCTTACTCGACCGATGACAAGGTGGACAATCCAGTGAGCCTCTATGCAGCCACCAAGAAAAGCAACGAGCTGATGGCCCACGCCTATTCGAAACTGTACAACATCCCGTCCACAGGCCTTCGCTTTTTCACCGTGTACGGACCAGCCGGGAGACCGGACATGGCATATTTCGGATTCACGGACAAGCTCAGGGCCGGCAAGACCATCCAGATATTCAATTACGGACATTGCAAGAGGGATTTCACCTACATCGACGACATAGTGGAAGGGGTGGTACGCGTCATGCGCCATGCCCCGGAGAAAGCTGTCGGAGAGGACGGCCTCCCGGTTCCGCCATACAAGGTTTACAACATCGGCAACAACAATCCCGAGAACCTTCTTGACTTCGTCACAATCCTGCAGGAAGAGCTCGTCCGCGCCGGTGTCCTTCCTGCCGACTACGACTTCGAATCCCACAAGGAACTCGTCCCGATGCAGCCCGGCGATGTTCCCGTGACCTACGCCGACACCACCCCTCTCGAAGAAGACTTCGGCTTCAAGCCCGCTACCCCTCTGCGTGACGGCCTCAGGAAATTCGCCGAGTGGTATGCGGGGTATTACAAAAAGTGAATAAGCACGGACACGAGAACTGATTAAGCACGGACACGAGCAGCATCGGAGCGGCTTTCCAGAGCAAGCAGTAATCCGGCCGATGCACTGAACCCGCCACGTTCACGAGAAGCATCGCTATACGCACCACAACCCATATCCGCGTGACTGACCCCCATTTTAGAAGGCCCTCGGTCACAACCACTCCAGTCCCAGCGCATCAAAAGGGGTTCCGCGTGACCGTGAATATAGAAAACGCACGCAGAGAATCTTGGCTGAAGACTGAATGTGGAATTCCGAATGAATAAACAGAAGGAATAATAAAAACAGAGCATTCATCCGAATAACGAATAAATGCTCTGCGTGGTTTCATAAACGTTCTAGGGCGCTAATCTCCCAGCGCTATCCATATTAACTACTGCAAAGATAGAAACGGATTTTGAGAATCGCAAAAGAAACAGACTCGAACACGATCCCATAAATAAAACTGGAAAATGTTAAATGGTAATGCAGCAATGAGTAGCACTTCAACTGAAATCAGACTGGGCAAATACTTATTGATTCTCGGAAATGGTTTTGATCTGGACCTTGGACTGAAAACAAGATATAGCGATTTCTTCAACAGTCGATTCTGGCCAGTCTTCGACGGTTATTCGCCTCTTAAGAATAGACTGGAAGAAGCAGCTAAAGAGAATCCTGAATGGTTTGATATTGAGAACTTGTTAAGGACATTCGCCTCGACTCAGGCAGATATAGGATATTTAGATAATGACAAGGCATTTTTCACCGAATTGCTGAACTCCTTTTCAGCATATATCCGGAACATAGACAAGCCAGAATACAACAAGATGTCCTTAGCAGCAAACTTATTCAATGCAGTGAAGCAAAACACCAGATACAAGATTTACACATTTAATTTTACAAATTATCTGAATGGATTAGTATTTACAACATCCTCCTGGGAAAACAGATTTGAACATATCCATGGCAGGGCCGCGAATAATTCCATCATCATCGGGATTGACGATGATGTCAAACTGGCAGAAGAACGGAATTCATTTCTCTACAAGACCTTCAGCCCGCATTACTCGTCAAAAAGCCTTGCCTTCGACCTGGACGCTGCAAAAGAAGTCATCATTTTCGGTCATTCTTTCGGAGACATCGACTATCCATATTTCAGAAAGTTCTTCCGGGATGTATGCGACGAGAACAATACCGAAAAAAGGAAGCGCAAGATAACGATTATTACTTATAATGAGGATTCTCGTATACGCATACTGATGCAGCTCCGTAATATGAATGAGCGGAAAATGAGCTACCTGTTCCATAAGAACGACCTTCAGTTCATATGCACCGAACCATCAGTGAGAAGCCAGTATCAGTCGAAGATTGATGCCTTACTGAGGCATATTAACGACACAAGGCCCACGCCCACTTATTTGTGAAATAAGAAACTCGCAGGGAGACACTTTTTGATAAGTTCGTCAAAAAGTCGCTCTCTGTAACATGACATTTCAACTGAGCGAAGCGAGTGGAGAAATCTGCAAGAGTGCAATAGTTTTTAATAGGCAGTGGGAGAATGAAATGGGTATTTGATTATATTTGCCGAAGAGTATTCTTAAACAAAGGAGGCAAATATGATTACTACTATTATCTTATCTGCTGTAAGTTCTCTGATTGGAACTTTTTTCGGAGCTTATCTGATTACGGCAATTCAGAATAAAAGAACAGTCAAAACGCGGAAGACCGCTGATAAAGCATTGAGTATTTTTGAGAAGTATGCATCACGTGGGGGCTTGTATTGTAATGCTGAGGATGAGTTCAATGTTAGTTTGAATATTGTTGAAAAGCGATCAATCCTCGTGGCGTTGCATAAATTAGGCGTTCCGGTAGCCGATTCTGTAGGTGAAGCGTTTGATATTCGGAAGGTTCACTTCATGCGAGAACGAATTGACAAAGAAGAAATTCAACAGATGAAAAGCCAGGTCAAGATGGGCAACTGTGATAATTTGTTTTATTTGGATGTAGAAAGTGTATTTTCCGCTAATATGCGGACTCAGACAATCCGAAACATTGCGAAAAAGTATGTAGATGAAGATTTATCGACATGTACTTTTGAGAAACAATCACAAAAAATCCACCATAAGGTCATTTTAAGCGATATTTTTTCGCCAGGTGAGATTAACTCCATACTTGTATTCCGAGAGGTTACAGCAAACTCTCTTTACTACAACGAGAATGGTAATGGTGTAAAGGAATCTCTTGAGAAACTCAAGAACGAGATTGATTTAGGGTTATGGGATATGTATCTCTTTTGGGATTATTCTTCATATAAAAACTTGCAGGCTCAGTATCAGATGGCTAACATTTTCAGCAATGCGTTTCCTGCTATTTTACAGGCTGAAAATCCCGGCCTCGTTGTAACCACGTGACCGGGATTGCTGTTCTGCGTGTT
>JBJEBJ010000054.1:0-2187 GCA_051869955.1 Candidatus Cryptobacteroides sp. | reverse complement strand
GAGTTCAACTGGAGCGTACACGAGTGGGAGAAGGCCCGCAGCGGGGACAACTTCTACATGGTGAAGGTTGGCGAAGGCTGCACCGGCATCGTGATGAAGGGGTTCTTCACCTCAGCCCCCTATGAGGCGGCTGACTGGTCCGGCAAGAACCGGCAGGTGCACTACATGGACCTCCGCCCGACCTTCATGGTTCATCCGGACAGGTGCAGGATGATAACCACTGACGAGCTGTCGGAGGCCATTCCAAAGTTCGAATGGGACCGAGGGCATTCCGGTATGGAGCTCCCACAGGAGCTGGCATCGAAGCTTGACTCGCTGTGGGAGGAGTACATCGGGAGTCTTGACGAGGATGTATGGGACACTGAGAGAGCATCGCGCAACCTTATCCCTGAGGCTGGCATTGACGATGCCATCAGGATAGCCTCTGAAGCCCATTATGACGCAAAGGACCTCGACGGACGTCCGGTCATCCTTCATCCCCTTTCCGTCGGTATGTCCGGGAGCAATGAAGAGGAGATGATCTGTGGGTTCCTGCACGACGTTCTGGAGGACAGCGACTTTACCGCCGGCAATCTGAGGGACAGCGGGTTCACGGAGCATATAGTGGACACCCTCATGCTCCTGTGCCACGACAAAAGCGTCCCATATCTCGACTATGTCAGGAACATCGTCGAGTCCGGAAACAGGACAGCGCTTGCAGTGAAGCTCAATGACCTGCACCACAACCTCGCCAGGGGCAAGGCCGGAGGACATCTCAAACAGGTGAAGAAGCACACTGAGGCCCTGGAGCTGATACGACAGCTCACCGGGATCGACTGTTGACCGGCTGAGGGAATTTGTATACATTTGTACTGATAAGACATTGGTATATGAAGAGATTGTCCATCATAATTATAGGGATACTTGCAAGCCTGTTCGCCGCAAGCGCGCAAAGCTACGTACGTGCCGGGGATGGAAACTACGGAAAGGTACTGTACAACTGGGACGGAACCTTCCTTCGCAGCGGGGAGAGCAAGTACAACACTCCCCTTCTGAACTTCGACGGCCAGAAGATTCGTATGGGCGATAGCAAGTACGCCACCGCGAAGTGGTTCTGGGACGGGACGGTTCTCCACTCGGGCGAGAACAAATACGGCCGGGGCATTGTCTGGTCCGACGGTATCGACATCCGCTCCGGAGAGAACAAGTACGGCACGCTGCTCTTCTGCAGGGACGGAAACCGGATCAGGACCGAGGGAAAATATGGCAAGGTCGTCTTTACAGTCCAGGGTTCCATACCTCTCCCTATCCTTATATGGATAAGCGTGATAGGCTGACAAAGAGCTGCAATATGAGAAAGGAAAGCAGAGAAATGTGTGCCGAATGGGCACTGGAGGTGTTCGACAAGGCTCCATACATAACGGTCAGCATGACCGATTCGGACGGCAATCCATACGGGTTGCCTCTGTCTCTTGTACGGACTGACGATAAGACTTTCTGGTTCCACTGTGCCACCGAAGGAAAGAAGCTGGACATCCTGATGGCCAACCCGAGGGTATTCCTGTCAGCCGTCACCCGGTGCAGGCCGTTCAGAGGCCCGAAGGACGGCAGCTTCACGCTGGAGTTCCAGTCGGCAACGGCCGTAGGGATGGCGGAAATCGTCGAGGATGAGAACACGAAAAAAGAAGCCCTGAGAGCTATATGCCAACGTTTCCTCCCGCAGCAGATGGATGGGTTCGAGGATGCTGTCTCAAGAAGCCTTCACAGGACCGCTGTCGTGAGGATCACCCTCACTGAGCCGCCGGTCGGGAAGCGCAAGCAGTACGACGCCAAGGGCGACGAGATGAAATACGGCAGGATGGAATAAATATCTTTGATAAACGTATTACATATTTCAAATATAATGTTACCTTTGTCTTCCAAAGCATCAGGAAATGGAAGACAAGAAAAGCAGAAGGGGCGGAGCGCGCCCCGGTGCGGGGCATCCCAAGGGTGACAGCAGGATGATATCCTTCCGTGCACCCGGTCCTCTGGCCGAGCAGCTGGAAGGGATGGATAACCGCACGGAGTTCATCAGGCAGGCACTCACCAGGGCCGTCAGGGAACGCGGGAATCCCCCGGGACTCCCCGGTGCCGCCGTTCCGGCAGGCAGAATCCGGTCACTATCACTCCCCTATTACGACATCAGCGTGGTGGCGGGGTTCCCCG
>JBJEBJ010000053.1:0-10641 GCA_051869955.1 Candidatus Cryptobacteroides sp. | reverse complement strand
TTCTTTATGTATCCCTTCTTGCCGATTTCACTGTATTTGTCCTTTCCGATTACAATGAGCAGACTTTGGTTCCAGCCGGGTTCGTCCCGATGATGCCAGGGCCGTCTCCGGCCGTTTCTGCACAAAAGTCCAAAGGCAAACAACAAAAGTTCCAACAGGATCAGGTGAGCCTTCTTACAGTGGAGATCCGCACATCCTGCGGTTCTGCTATGCGCATCCAGGGTAACATGACTGCAGCGCACCTGTGGGAGATAATATCAGCGAGCAATGTTTAGTCTGGACGGCACGGTAAAGTACCATTACAAAAGCACGCTGTGTAGTTGCCGGAGGGCTCTGCCGGAGCGTGGCCGGCCGCGGCCTCGTGAGCGGCTCCCGAAGGAACGAAGTTCCGAAGGGTGGATGAAGCGAAGCGGAACTCCGGCGGAGCCATCCGGCAACTACATCCCACTCTATTACGAAAGAAACCGACCCTTTTGGGCCGGCTTCTTATTGTGTATCAGCTCGAGACTGGGATTATTTTGCAAGAGCCTGTGCAACAGCCACTGCGACGGCTACTGTAGCGCCGACCATAGGGTTGTTGCCCATTCCGAGGAATCCCATCATCTCTACGTGTGCAGGAACTGAAGAAGAACCTGCGAACTGAGCGTCAGAGTGCATACGTCCCATGGTGTCGGTCATGCCGTAAGATGCAGGACCTGCAGCCATGTTGTCCGGATGAAGGGTACGGCCTGTACCGCCGCCGGAAGCCACTGAGAAATACTTCTTGCCTTCGAGTACACGCTCCTTCTTGTAGGTGCCTGCAACCGGATGCTGGAAACGGGTAGGGTTCGTGGAGTTTCCGGTGATGGAGATGTCCACGTTCTCGAGATGCATGATAGCAACACCCTCACGTACATCGTTCGCACCGTAGCAGCGTACACCGCCGCGCACACCCTCAGAGTATTTGGTCTCTGAAATGATGTTCACCTTGCCGGTAGCAAAATCGAACTCGGTCTGCACGTATGTGAAACCGTTGATACGGGAAATAATCTTGGCAGCGTCCTTTCCGAGACCGTTGAGAATCACGCGGAGAGGTTTCTGGCGTACCTTGTTGGCCATTTCAGCAATCTTGATGGCTCCCTCAGCAGCAGCATAAGACTCGTGTCCAGCAAGGAATGCGAAGCACTCTGTCTCCTCGCTGAGAAGACGTGCTGCGAGGTTGCCGTGTCCGAGACCTACCTTGCGGTCATCAGCCACTGAACCAGGGATGCAGAATGCCTGGAGACCTTCTCCGATGGCCTCTGCAGCCTCTGCAGCGCTCTTCACACCTTTCTTGATGGCGATGGCTGCACCTACTACGTAAGCCCATTTGGCGTTCTCGAAGCAGATCTTCTGTGTGTCCTCACACATCTTGTAAGGATCTATACCGTGGGCCTCGCAGATAGCTTTTGCATCCTCGATGCCGTTGATTCCATATTTTCCGAGAGCTGCATTGATCTGATCAATACGACGCTCATAACTTTCAAACAGTGCCATACTCACTTACTCTTTACGTGGGTCAATATATTTCACGGCCTCACCGAAACGGCCGTATGTTCCTTTTGCCTTCTCGATGGCCTCAGGACCTGTTGCGCCCGCCTTGAGAGCATCCATGAGCTTGCCGAGATTCACGAACTCGTAACCGATGACCTCGTTGTTGGCATCGAGAGCCATCCTTGTGCAGTATCCCTCGGTCATTTCGAGGTAACGGCTTCCCTTGAGCTTGGTTCCGAACATTGTTCCGACCTGGCTGCGGAGATTCTTGCCGAGATCCTCGAGAGAACCGCCGACTGCAAGACCGCCCTCTGAGAAAGCAGACTGTGTACGTCCGTAAACGATCTGGAGGAAGAGCTCGCGCATTGCCGTGTTGATGGCGTCGCATACGAGGTCTGTGTTGAGGGCCTCAAGAAGCGTCTTTCCTGGAAGAATCTCGGATGCCATGGCAGCTGAATGAGTCATGCCGGAGCAGCCTATAGTCTCCACGAGAGCTTCTTCGATGATGCCGTCTTTTACGTTGAGGGTCAATTTGCAAGCACCCTGCTGAGGAGCGCACCAGCCGATACCGTGGGTAAGGCCGGAGATGTCCTTGATTTCTTTTGCGTGCACCCATTTTCCCTCTTCAGGAATCGGTGCATTGGCGTGGTTGGCGCCTTTTGCAACGCAGCACATCTGCTGCACTTCTTTTGTGTAGATCATATCTTAGAATGCAATTTAGAATTTGCTGCGCAAATATAATGAATTTTATTAAATTTGCGATGTGGAAATGCATATACTCTACATATTTCTGCTCTGCATCGGCGCCAGTTTCATCCAGAGGACGACGGGATTCGGATTCGGCATTTTCATCATGACGATGCTCCCGTTCCTCATGCCGTCATACGGGGAAGCCACCACGTTGTCAGGACTGCTGGCCCTCACCACATCTTCCGTCATCACATGGAAGATGCGCAGGTATGTCACATGGAGACGCCTCCTGCCCATACTTCTTGCCTTTCTCGTGACTTCAGCAGCCGCGGTGACCATGCTCAGGCATCTTGACGACACATTGTTGAGGAGAATCCTCGGGGTGGTCCTCGTGCTGGTCAGCATATATTTCATGTATTTCAGTTCCAAAATCCGCATCCGCCCGACTATGCCGTTCCAGGTCGGGGCCGGCTCCATCAGCGGAATCCTCGGCGGCTTTTTCGGAATGCAAGGCCCGCCGGCAGTGCTCTATTTCATTTCATCGGAGCCTGACAAGGACCATTATATGGCGATGGCGCAGTGCTATTTCCTGCTCGGAAATTCCGCCATGACCCTGTTCCGGGCCGGAAACGGATTCCTCACAGGTGCCGTCGCTATAAGCTACCTGTACGGACTCGGCGGAGTTGTCATCGGTACAATGATCGGTGCGGCCGTCTACAAGCATATACCGGCATCGTTGTTCAAATACATCGTCTATTCATATATAGGAATCAGCGGAGTGATTGTCTTCTTGACAGCCTGAACCAAATTATCCCCATAACGCAAAATATTCAATGTAGAGAGGCCGAACATTCGGAAAATTTCGTATATTTGCCTTGTCGGGCACGTGCCCGAAACAATGACAATTCTTTAAATCATGAGATTTTTCAGGTCAATAGGCGTTGCAATGCTGGCCCTCGGGCTGGCATCATGTGCAAATACGGACCAGGTGAAAGGCCGTATCACCGATTCCTCCACAGGAGCGGGAATCGCAGGCGTTCCGGTGACGGACGGTTTCAAGTTCACAGTGACGGACTCCAGGGGGCGTTTCAGGATTCTCCCCGACCCGGGAGCCGTGAACGTATATTACACTCTTCCGGAAGGCTATCGTCCGGCTGTGGACACTTCCGGGCTCCCGTCATTCTTCTGTCCGGTTGACAGGAATGTCCGTGGCAGGCAGAAAGTTGAGTTCACCCTTGACCCTTTGGACAGTCCGGAGAAAGAGTTCACATTGGTGATGATAGGTGACCCGCAGTGCGAGGACGCGAATGATATAGCCAGATGGAAAAACGAGACTTTGGCTGACATTTCCGCATATCTTGCTGACGGTCAGGAGAAAGGGAGGTTTGCCAATCCTTATGCATTCACTCTCGGGGACATCATTTTCCATTATCCTGACGCCTGGGACCCGATGCGCAGTTCAATGAGCCATTTCGGGGTCGGAGGCAAGCCATTGCCGCTTTACAACTGCATCGGCAATCATGACCATGACTATGCTCCGTCTGTGTCGAGTGACTCCGCATCGGTCAGGAATTACATCGACAATTTCGGTCCGGTCGATTATTCAATGGACCGTGGAGACGCTCATATCGTGGTGATGGACAATGTAATATATACCGGCAATGATGCCAGGAGGGCGAATTTCAAGGCTGGATTCAGCGACGCCCAGGTGGAGTGGCTCAAGTCTGACCTCAGCCTGGTCAGGGACAGGGAGAACAAACTTCTCGTCTTCGTATGCCACATCCCTCTGCGCCATCTCGTGAAATCCTCCGGTGACGGGGCCAATTTCGCCGAGGTAATGGCCCTGATGACTGATTTTGCAGAAGCCCATATCATGACTGGACATACACATTATCCGCAGAATTACATACACACGGACTATGTATGTCGCGGAGGGCAGCCTGTGTATGAGCATGTCCACGGGGCTGCCTGCGGCGCCTGGTGGCTTTGCAATCTGAATGCGGACGGTTCTCCGAACGGCTATAGCGTATATACCGTGAAAGGGTCCCATATATGTGACTGGGTTGCCAAGTCAACAGGAAAGAGCGAGGATTTCCAGATGCGCGTGTATGACGGGAACCAGGTTTACGGAGAAAAATACAAATATGGCTGGGAGAAGGGAGGAAAATTCAGCAAGAAGGTGGAAATCAAGGGCAATCCGGAATTCCGCGACTGCTTCGTGGTCAGCCTCTGGAACGGTGATGACGCCGGCAACTGGCATTTGGAACTCTATGTTGACGGGGAGAAGGCCGGTGATCTCGTACAGACATCCGTTCCGGTCTCGGACGTGTGCACTTCGGCATTTTTCTATAACAATTGCGGCAAGAAGACATCTACATGGTGCAAGGCATCAGACCACTTCTGGTATATAAAGGCCCCTTGCGGCCGCCCTTCCAAAGAGAAGAACTGGGAAATACTGGCAACACAAACGATACCCGGCGGAGGATCAGTGAATGTGTACAGATCTTCCACCCTTCAGACAGACTATTCAGGTTTTTGACAATAGTAACTATGGTTGTTGTAATCGTGCGGATTTTTTGTAAATTCGCACGATTGTTTCTTTAAAGATTTGAAATGATGAATCCGGGGAAATTTTTTGTTTCAGGAGTGGCGGCAATCTGCTGCTCGTTTGCGGTGGAAGCACAGGAATATCTGCCTGAATGGCAGGAAGGATGTCTTGACATACATACGATTGCGACGGGCCGTGGAGATGCCTGCCTCATCATAATGCCGGACGGCACGACTATGATGATCGATGCCGGCGACAACGGCAAGGCGAAGGACAAGCAGCATCCTGACGGTTCGAAAATGGCAGGGGAGTGGCAGGCAATATACATGAGCCATTTCATGGAAGGGCTTCCGGGAGGCGGAAGCCTGGACTATGCCATGGTGACTCATCTTCACGATGATCATATCGGAAGCTGCCGCGACACACTTCCCGGGATTCATGGATACGGTCTCTCGGGAATCACTCTTGTCGGGGAAAAGATACATTTCCGCAAGCTCGTGGACAGGGGATGGCCGGACTATGATTTCCCGTCTAAGGAGAAGGTGCTCACATACAATACCGGCTTCATCGAGGAATATATCAAATTCATTGAATATCAGCGCACACGGGGGATGGAGGCGGAGAAATTCCAGATCGGGTCCGACAAACAGTTCGCCATGTTGTACAATCCCGGCAAGTACCGGAAATCCTTCGAAATCCGGAATCTTGCATGTAACGGCGAGGTATGGACAGGCCGTGGACTCAGGTCGTCCAAAATGTACAGCGGGGACACGGAGCTTTTCGACGAGAACATGAACTCCTGCGCAATCCGTCTCCGTTACGGAAAGTTCTCTTATTTCAACGGTGGGGATCTCTCAGGCGGCAATATTGACATCGTAAACGGCTATCCGTCAAAGGAAAGGGACTTCGAAACCCCGGTTGCAAAAGTCTGCGGCATGGTCACTGCGATGAAAGCCAACCATCACGGATATTATGATACCTGCAACGGATTTTTCATGCAGACATTGGCACCGCAGGTGTTCATTGTCGATGCACGCAGCAACAATCATCCTGTACCGTCCACATTCACGAGGGTGACAGACCCTCAGGTATGGCGCGGCGAGAGGGAATATTACATCACTGTGGACCAGCCGAGAAAGAAGCTCGGGGAGGAACTCTGGAGCAAGTTCAAGCCTTGGGGGCATATCGTCATCAGGGTGTATCCCGGTGGAGAGGACTGGCAGGTGTTCGTACTTGACGCGGACAGTACCGACTATCACGTGATTTACAAGACGGAAGTCCGCCATATTGAAGACAAATAAACTATTCACTATATGTACACAGACAAAGAAGGGCTTTACGTGGCCCACGGACCTGAAGGTCCCATCTCTATCTGCGGCCGAATGGCCAACAGGCACGGTCTCATAGCCGGAGCAACCGGAACCGGAAAGACAGTCACATTGCAGGTGCTTGCCGAGTCGTTCTGCCAGGCTGGAGTACCTTGTTTCATGGCTGACATGAAGGGTGACCTTTCAGGTATCAGCCAGACCGGCAAGATGACCGGTTTCATCGTGAAGCGTTGTGCTGAATTCGGGATTGAATCCCCTCAGTTCGCCGGATGTCCTGTTAGGTTCTTCGACGTGTTCGGGGAGCAGGGCCATCCGATGAGGACAACGGTGTCCGACATGGGTCCCCAACTTCTGGCCCGGCTGCTTGACCTGAACGAGACGCAGGCCGGAATCCTTAATATCGTTTTCCGCATTGCTGATGACAAGGGCTTGCTGCTCATTGACATGAAGGATCTTCGCTCGATGCTGAACTACGTGGCCGGGAATGCGAAGGAGTTCACGACATCATACGGAAACATCACTGCACAGAGCGTTGGAGCAATCCAGAGGTCGCTTCTTGCGTTGGAAAACGAGGGGGCTGACAAGTTCTTTGCTGAGCCTTCGTTCGACATTTATGACCTCCTCCAGTGCGAGGCCGGCAAGGGCGTGATGAACGTGCTTGCAGCTGACAAGCTGATGCTCAATCCGAAACTTTATTCGACATTCCTGCTGTGGCTCCTTTCAGAACTGTATGCAAGACTGCCGGAAGTTGGAGACATGGATCTTCCGAAACTCGTATTCTTCTTCGACGAGGCCCACATGTTGTTCGACGGCACGTCCAAGGCGCTTGTGGACAAGATAGAGCAGGTGGTGAGACTGATCAGGAGCAAGGGTGTCGGGGTCTATTTCGTTACCCAGAATCCTACTGATATACCTGAGGATATTCTCGGCCAGCTCGGTAACCGCGTGCAGCATGCCCTGCGTGCATTCACGCCGAAAGACCAGAAGGCAGTGCGTGCGGCTGCCGAAACATTCCGTGCCAATCCTGCCTTCAAGACTGATGAGGCAATCATGGAACTCGGCACTGGTGAGGCTCTCGTGTCTTTCCTCGACGAGAAAGGTTCTCCGAATATCGTGCAGAGGGCAAAAATCCTTTTCCCTCTGAGCCAGATAGGGGCGGTTACCGAATCACAGCGTGACCAGATAATCAAGCAGTCAAGGCTTTACGGACGCTATGACAAGGTTATTGACAGGGAAAGTGCTTTCGAGGTGCTTCTTGCGCAGAGCGAGCAGGCTGCCCGGGAGGAGGAAGCCAGGGCAGCTGAAGAGGCGAGGGCTGCAGAGGAGGCCAAGGCAGCGCGTGAGAAGTCCAAATCAGGCGGGTCTTCCGTGGCAAAGGGTATTTTCGGTGCTGTTCTCGGTGCTGCCGTGACGAGTCTTACGAGGAGTCTCGGTAATGAGGTGGCCAAGTCTGTTACCGGCAGCCGTTCTTCATCTTCGAAGAGCTCTGCCAAGAAGGGTTCTGCAGTCAAATCCGCTGCAGGCAAGGCTCTCGGTAATGCCACTGCTACCGCTACAAGGCAGCTCACGAGGAGCATTCTCGGCAATCTGCTGAAATAGGGAAAATATCAGATTTTGTTTATCGGCTGTCACCGTTGTGGACCCATGGTCGCCCGTGACCTTGTGAACGGGTGCCTCGAGCGAAGCGAGAGGCGGGATGAAGCGCGAAGCGCGCAAGGTCCACAACGGTGACAACCGGTAAGAATGCTATGTGTACACTTGTCTTGTTTGCTCGGCGATAAGTCTATACCGTCTCGGCCTCCGAGTAGGCTTTCACTATCTCAGCCATCAGAGGATCTGACGGGAGAATGCCCGTAACCTTGCTGACGGCTGCTTCAAGACCTTCATTGTCAATCATTTCTCCGAGCTGGACGCTCTGTGGGTCACTTTCATTCCTGAAATGCAGGGCGGCTCCGATTCCGAGCAGGAGCTTGTCGTATGGCAGCCCGAAACTCTTCGCCGTCATAAGCGGCTTGATGAGCCTGTCATCAGGGGAAAGTTTCCTGACAGGTTCGCGTCCTACCCTCGTGACATCGTCTTTCAGGTAAGGATTGCGGAACCTTCCGATTATCTTCTCGATATACTGGAAATGTGCCTCGTGGTCGAATCCGAACTGCTTCACAAGTGCCTCTCCGCTCTGCTGCATTGCCGCATGGACAAGCTCATATATTTCCGGAACGGCGATGCTCTCCTCAATCGTGCCGCATCCCTTCATCTTTCCGAAATATGCTGTAATTGCATGTCCTGTATTGAGCGTGAACAACTTGCGTTCGATGTAGGCGAGAAGATTGTCGGCAAGGCTCATGCCCTCGATCTGAGGGACAGGTCCCACGAAAGCCTTCTCCTCCACGTCCCATTCATAATACCTCTCCACGACAACGTCTATCGGATTCTCGCTCCTTACCGGAGGCACGATTCTGTCCACGGCACAATCCGGGAATCCGGTATGTGCCAGGCACCACTCTTTCTGATTCCCGTCGAGATGCTCCAGCACTGCCTCTTTGAGCTGAGTAGTTGCCCGGAGACCGTTCTCGCAGGCAATGATGTTCAGCGGCTCCTCAATACCTGCCTCCATGCGGGCTATGATTCCCTTTGCGATTGCCGGTGCGATGAATTTCAGGATTCTCAGGCCGACTGCAGTGGTTATCAGCGAAGCCTCCTTGATTTTCTCCGTGATGGCATCCGTGGAGGAATCCACTGCGCTGACACCGCTGATGAGTATGTCCTCGCTCTCAACATCCTTGATATGTACGGTATAATGTCCGTCTGCGTTGATTCTGTCTACGATTTCCTTGTTCACATCGGCGAAGATGACATTGTATCCTGATTTGGCCAGGACTGCGCCGATGAACCCGCGGCCGATATTGCCGGCACCGAATTGAATTGCTGTTTTCATTATCAATGATTATTTAGTCTGTCCATTTTTCATTGGCGCAAAATTAGCCAAAATCATTTTATTTCTGAATATATTTTGTAAATTTGTTGTGATATCGGAACGGTATCGGAGAACAGACCATTATATTTCCAAAAAAGCGTTGAAACAGAAAATGAAAACGAAACTGACTGTAGAAGAACCATCCAGGAAGATCCCGGTAAGGGCCGAAGTGGATGTTCTGGTCGTGGGAGCAGGTCCAGCCGGAGTCATGGCCGCATGTGCTGCGGCAGGTAACGGACTCAGGGTCATGCTCATTGAAAGCAGGGGATATGTCGGAGGCAATCTGACCATAGGTCTCCCTATTCTCGGATTTCTCGGAAGAAAAGGCAATCAGGTCATCAAGGGGCTGCCGCAGGTATTCATCGACAGGATGAGGGCCAGGGGTGCCGCATCTGAACACAAGCCTTGCCGCAATCACGTGAGTCTCACCATAATAGAGCCCGAAGCCGCCAAGGACGAATTGCTCGGGATGTTGCACGATGCCGGGGTTGGACTGCTCATGTATGTGTTCTGCTCCGATGTCATCAAGGAAGGTGACGACGTCAAGGGTGTGATTATCGAGTCCAAGGAAGGCCGCGAGGCAATTCTCGCCCGGACTGTCATAGACTGTACCGGAGACGGGGACGTTGCATGGCGTGCCGGAGTGGAATGCCACAAGGGAGGAAGCGACGGAGGGATGCAGCCTCCTACACTTATGTTCTCGATGAAGGGAGTGGACATGCCTGCGCTGAGGGATGCCATAGTCAATCATCCGGACGAGTTTGACATGGACGTGATGCCTCCGGAGCAGTTCAGGACAGGTAAATTCATCACTGTCGGATTCAGGAAGAAGATCCAGGAGGCCAGGGCCGCCGGATATGAAATCCCGGTCGCAAGGACAATCCTTATTACCGGAATGGCAGAGGATGAGATTTGGGTCAATATGTCCAGGGTATGCGGGGTGGATTCCACGGATCCTGCAAGCTACACCGAGGGGGAACTCGAGGCGAGACGACAGACATACGAGGTTGAAAGATACCTTAGGGATTATATACCGGGATTCAGGAACGCATGGAGGGACAAGGTTGCAGCATTCATGGGTATCCGCGAGAGCCGGGTGATAGTGGGGCGTTATGTCCTTACTGCTGACGATATCGTGTCATGCCGCAGGTTCGATGACGCAATCGGAGTGGCCAGCTATCCGGTGGACATACATCACAGCCACGGGGATGACTGCACGATGGTATGGTGCGAAGACTGCTATGACCTGCCGTACAGGATGCTTGTGCCGGAGAAAGTGGGAAATCTGCTCGTTGCCGGAAGATGCGCATCAATGACCCATGAAGCCATGGCATCGGCCAGGGTAATGTCATCATGCATGGCGATGGGAGAGGCTGCAGGCCGCGCTGCGAGGATTGCCATTGCCGAGGGTGTGCCGGTGGCTGATGTGGATGTCAATGCAGTAAGGAAAGAGCTTGTTGACACCGGCGCTTATTTGCGGTAATTCCTCTGTATAACAATAACTTGCGATTTGAGAAACAAATAATGTATTTGCATATGAAACACCCATGACTTTTTCAAGCCGTCCACGAGAATGAAAATGGATAATC
>JBJEBJ010000052.1:0-47806 GCA_051869955.1 Candidatus Cryptobacteroides sp. | reverse complement strand
GAATGTTAAACGCCTATTTATAGGCACATTATAACGAATTTATTTACGTATGAAACATATCGTAAAAAAAACAGCAATCCTCATTATAAGCTTGCTGACAGGAGTTTTAGCGACAGCCCAGACCAGGACAGTATCCGGCACAGTCACAGACCCGGAAGGCAATCCTCTTGTCGGCGTCGCCATATATGTCAAAGGCAGTCCGAACGGGGCAATCACCGACATTGACGGAAGATTCAGCCTGACAGTTCCATCTTCTGTCCGGGATGTTGAATGCTCCTGCCTCGGCTACGAGCTCCGCACGGTAAGAATCGACGGAGACAATATCAGGATTATCCTCAAAGAAGAGAAGAACACGCTCGAGGACGCCATAGTGGTAGGCTACGGCTCGGCAAGAAAAATATCATCGATTGTCGGTTCCATCACCACTGTCAAATCGGAGACATTGAAAAACACCCCGTCAGCATCGGCATTG
The DNA here is from genome assembly GCA_051869955.1 of Candidatus Cryptobacteroides sp. Taxonomy (GTDB): domain Bacteria; phylum Bacteroidota; class Bacteroidia; order Bacteroidales; family UBA932; genus Cryptobacteroides. The sequence goes on along the minus strand of JBJEBJ010000052.1, from coordinate 47,334 downwards.
GACGCATTGCAGGGCCAGGTTTCCGGACTCCAGGTGCTGAACAGTTCAGGCGTGGCAGGAGACAATTCCGTTTCAATGACACTTCATGGCATCGGGTCAATGGGCGCAAGTTCGGCCCCGTTGTACGTGATTGACGGAATACCCGCCACATCGAGGGCCATAATGGCGATGAACCCGAACGACATAAAGTCCATTTCAGTACTGAAAGACGCATCAGCCACATCGATTTACGGTTCACGCGCAGCCAACGGAGTGGTATATGTCACCACAAAAAGCGGCTCGTTCAGCAGCCGGGCCTCAGTCAGAGTGAGCGCCCAGGCCGGAATCTCGTCACTCATCAACAAGAAATTCTACAGAAATATGATGAGCGGACCGGAACTGAAAGAGTTCTGGGCTGCTTCCGGAATACATACTGAAAGATATATCCGCAACACATACACCAACAAAGGATTTGATGCGGATACAAAGTGGTACGATGTCGTCCAGCAGGACAATAACCCGCAATACCAGGCGGAGATTTCCATCGAGGGCGGAAGCGACAAGATATCCTATATGATAGGAGGCTCGGCATACCACCAGCGTGGAGCGACTATCGGAAACTATTTCGACAGATACACACTCAGGTCCAACATTCAGGCGGCACCCAAAATCTGGCTGAAGATCGGGACAAATATCAATCTGTCCCTGGACAAGAGGCAGCAGAATCCGTTCTGGGGAGATTCCTCAAGCACATCGCCCTGGCTTCACGGAGGACTCTCCTACCTCATCAATCCTCTGTACCCGACTGTGGATGAAAACGGAGTCGAGTATCCGGAGAAATATCCGTCAGGAGTATATAATCAGAAGTATTATATGGAAAACAATCCTGACATCTATCATCACTACGGGGCTGTGGCCAGCTGTTTTGTCCAGATAGAGCCAGTGAAAAATCTCAAGATAGTGTCCCGTTTCGGGACTGACACCGGATTCGACCTGGACGAGTGGAAGACATACCCGACGTTCATTGACGCCAACGGCAGCGGTCACAAAGGGAAATCAACAAGTCTAACCAGCTCAAACACAATCACAAACACCATCGAGTATTCGGCAAATATCTGTTCCAGGCACAACCTCAATCTTCTTGCAGGACACGAAGGCGTTGACAACAGGAGTGAGTATTATTATGCTATGTCCTCCGGACAAGTATCTTCTGAAAATATGAGCCTTCAGGCCGGCCCTGTGTACGGATGGTATGATTCAAAGACCGGGACAAGCTACAACGGAATGGAGGAAAGTTACAGCCGGCACCAGTTCCTGTCGTTTTTCGGAAGGGTTGAATATGACCTGGACGGGAAATATTTCCTGGATGCTTCGGTCAGAAGCGACGCCTGCTCCAGATTCGGAGCAGACCGCAGAAGAGCCACGTTCTGGTCCGCCGGCGCAATGTGGAAGCTGGGGAAAGAACGGTTTTTGTCCGGTTCGGACTGGATTGATGACCTGAATCTTAAACTGTCATACGGAACTCAGGGCAATGCCGGAATCGGCGACTACGCAGCCCTTGGCTCAATCGGAGAGACAGTCAGATTCGACGGCAATGCCGCCTGGGTACTGTCCTCCCCTGACAATCCGGCATTGACCTGGGAGAAGCAGAGCCTCCTTACAGTGGCTGTATCCGGACGCGTTTTCCACAGACTGGATTTTGACATACAGTATTACAGAAGGCTGACAACAGATATGCTGACCAAGGTGCCATACCCTTACACCTCAGGATTCTCAAGTCAGTATGACAATGTGGGCAGCCTCCTGAACCAGGGAATAGACCTGACCCTCGGAGTGGATATTCTCAAACACCGTGACTACAGCCTCCGGTTTTCGACAACATTCAACTACAATGCAAGCAAGATTCTGAGCCTCTTCCAAGGCAAGACCTCCTGGGATCTTGAAGGTACCGGTATGACCTATGTTGTCGGACAGCCGATGATGTTCTACTACCCTATCTATGCCGGAGTGGACCCGGAAGACGGACGGATGATGTGGTATCTCCCCGGTGAAGACCGAAACATAACCACCAAGGACCCGTCAAGAGTCACCAAGGAGTTCGACAGCAATGCATTGAGGCAGAACACCGGCAAGAAACGGTACGCACCTGTGACAGGAGGATTCAGCATATCGGGCAGATGGAAAGGCATAAGCCTCCAGGCAGATTTCTCCTACGTTCTCGGTAAACATACAATATCCAACGACAGGGCATATTCCGAGAATCCGGCCTATTTCTCCGAACAGAATACCTCGTCAAGAGTCAAGGACTTCTGGACTCCTGAAAACAGAAACGCCACATATCCTGCCTGGACCTATACCGATGGTCTGGGAGCGAAACAGATAAGTATGATGCAGTTTGACACGCACCTGCTTGAAAACAGTTCCTTCCTCAGGCTCAAGAACCTGCGGGCAGGTTACAGTCTGCCGGAGAAGGTGCTGAAGAACCAGAAACTGATCAGCGGATTCAATATATTCTTCATCGGCCGCAACATCCTCACAGCCACCGGTTTCTCCGGTATTGATCCGGAAGTCTGGTCGGGACTCACATACGGAGTTGCCGGCAACACAAAACAGTTCCTGTTCGGATTTGAACTTGTATTTTAACTACCATGAGAAAGATATACATATATATTTGTTCAGCGATGATTCTCGCATCCTGTGAACTGGACCAGATACCGCACACGAGCATAACATATAAAAGCGGAGACCCAATCATAGAAAACGGCATCCAGTTAGAAGCATTCAGAAACGGGGCGGCGTCTTCGTTCCGTTCTAAAACCGGAGGGCAGTTCGCCCTGTGCTGCGACCTTATGTGTGATGGATTCAATGCCACATCCGGATACGGAAACAGTTATGGAACAATCCACTGCACAGATGATAGCTTCACTGCCTCAGATAATTACATAGCAAATTGGTGGAGCGGGATGTATTCTGCCATCAAGGATTTCAATGTATTGATTAAAGCATTGGAGAAATACAGTCCGGCATCAGGATATGAAAAGACAACAGCCAGGACCGCCAAAGGAGAAGCCTGCTTCTACCGAGCATATTGCTATCATCAGCTTGTCAGGGCATTCGCCCAGGATTATGAGCCTGAGACAGCAAAGGATTCTGACGGAGTGCCTCTGGTACTCGAAGTGAAACCGAAAGACCAGCCAGGCCGGGCTTCTGTCCAGGAGGTGTACGAAAGCATATGCACGGATCTGGACACTGCGGCAGTCTGTCTGGCATCTGAAGGAGCATCCAATTCCCTAAGGCCGACAAAAGATGCCGTTAAGGCATTGAGGGCACGTGTATATCTGGATATGCACGATTACTCAAAAGCGGCTGAACTGTCATACGGACTCATTTCAAAAAACACATACCGGCTGTCTTCAGGCAAACAGGAGATGATGGAGGAATTCGCCTACGACTCCGGAACAGAATCTATTATGAGAATGCTTCCCGAAGCATCAGCGGTAAGTGTCCAGGAACTGGGAGGAGTCCCGTCATTCAAACCATACACAAACCTCGGCAATGAAGGATCAATAAACAAATCAGTATGCTTCAGACCGTCATTCATCCCATCATCATCACTTTTAGGACTTTATGAGGATGATGATTTCAGAAGAGCCCTGTGGTTTGACAACAGCAGTTATCCTATATATCTGAACGGCTCGATGGTCCGGGATAGCGGAATTGAGGTATTCGTCAAATATATGGGTAATACAAAGTTCAACACGGGCAACCTTCCGGCCGGCCAGCAGGCACCAAAGCCCCTGATGATAGCGGAGCAATATCTCATCTGCGCAGAGGCAGGATTCCTTTCTGGGGACAAGGAACGGGCCGCTGAAATGATTAATAAGCTGAGAGGGACAAGAAACGCGTCAACAATTCAATCCATTGATTTCCAGACTATACAGGATGAATGGCATAGAGAGACCGCAGGAGACGGATTGAGAATGAGTTGTCTGAAAAGATGGCACAAAGGTTTCAGTTCCAGACCGGCACAGGCAGCGGCCTTGGATGCTGACCTCGTCCTGACGGGAGGCTCATTCACTGAAAAGACAATGGAGGCGTCAGACAATCACTGGTCCTGGCCGATACCGAACCACGACATAACGCTTAACCGGAACCTACTCCAGAATCCCGGATACGGTTCAAATACAATCTACTAATAATCAATAAAATATGAAAGCCTCAAAACACTTTGCCACATTCGTGATGACTGCAATGCTCAGCATTTCCTGCTTAGGAGACCAAGCACCGGCAATCAATATCGACACTCCCTCATACGTCGTCAGGAACAACGGTGGACACATCCAGATCCTGTACACCGTGCAAAATCCTGTCCCAGGGGCATCTCTCAGAGCAACAGCCGACGCCCCCTGGATTAAAGACATAGACATTTCACACAACGGAAGAATTGAATTCACAATAGACGCCAATCCATATACAGACGGCAGAAGAGGATGCATAACGGTGAACTACACTTACAGGAACAACGGGAAAGAGCAGAAAACAGTATCAGCGATAGCGACGATTCTTCAAGGCAGCTGACGGAACCTTGAAGGAAGTTGGAAGAAAAAAATTTGATAATTGACAGAAAGATAGTATCTTTGCGCCCGCATATTACAAAGCCGATGGGCTTTTGGTGCAATGGGGTCTGTGGGGTCACAGACTGAGTAACACATTTTAAACAACAGACAAATGAAACATTTCGAATTGAACGGCCAGGTGCGCGAAACAGGCAACAAGGCCACAATCAAAGCTCTCCGCAAAGAAGGTCTCGTTCCATGCAACCTTTACGGACTCGGCATGGAGAACATCCTCTTCACTGTATCTGCAAAAGAGCTCAAGGGACTCACCCACGTTCCGGCTTCCTATATCGTAGACATCAACCTTGATAACGGTCAGAAATACACTGCAGTTCTCCACGAGCTCCAGTTCCACCCGATTGAGGACATCTGCCTCCACGTGGACTTCCTCGCTGTAAACGAGGAGAAACCTATCGCCATCGACGTTCCTATCAACTTCGAAGGACATGCAGAAGGTGTACGTGCCGGTGGCAAGTTCGTAGGTCTCTGCCGCAAGGTACGCGTAAGCGCTCTCATGAAGGACCTTCCTGACAACCTCGTCATCAACATCGACGCTCTCCAGATCGGCAAGAGAATCGTCGCAGGCGACCTCAAATATGACAATATCACCGTCATCTCGCCTAAGACCACCATCCTCTGCACCGTGAAGGCAACCCGTCAGGCAAAGTCCAACTAATTTCTTAACGGGAAACTTACAGCATCATGAATTATCTGGTAGCTGGTCTCGGCAACATAGGGCCGGAATATGCGGATACCAGACACAATGCAGGATTTATGGTATTGGATGCCTGGGCCCAGGCATCCAATGCTGTTTTTCAGACGAAACGGTACGGTGACATAGCGACTGTCTCATACAAAGGCAGGAAAATCACGTTGCTGAAGCCGTCGACATACATGAATCTCAGCGGAAATGCCGTGAGGTACTGGGTCAATGCCCTGAAAATTCCTGTGGAGAACCTGCTTGTGATCTGCGATGACCTGAATATTCCGTTCGGGACAGTGCGCATGCGCAAGAAAGGCAGCGACGGCGGACACAACGGGCTGAAGAACATCCAGGATCTCCTCGGCACCCAGGAATACACCAGAATCCGGGTCGGAATCGGCAACGATTTCCGGAAAGGCGAGCAGGTGGATTTCGTTCTCGGGAAATTGTCGGCAGAAGAATTGGATGTCATGAAGGAAGTATGCGGGAAAGTCATCAAAGGAGCAGAATCTTTCGTGACAATCGGTGCTGACAGAGCAATGAACACGTTCAACACGACGGCCAAAAAAGTCTAAAAGTCTGACAGTAACACATTTTTTTACGATTTTTTTTGCATGTTTTGCTATAATTGCATAAATTGCAGGTCGTAAGTTTGGACTAAGTGTTTAACAAATAAAACGAATAGTTATGAAAGAACTCGTTGAGAAAATCAAAGCTACTTATCCTGAGTTTGTAGCCAATGCTGACCTCCAGGTTGAGAAAGGCAACAAGGCAGCTGGTCTCCGTGCACGCAAAGCCGCATTGGAACTTATCAAAGATCTGAAAGAATTCAGAAAAGTATCAGTTGAGGCCGGCAAATAAGACAGCTTCTTCGAAGAATTCATGGGAATATCCTGCAAAATTGCAGATATTCTCATTTTTTTTGTTTTTCATGCAACATTTCGGGAACAACCTGCATCTATGTAATAGGTTTAGGTTTTAGTACACGTCATAAGGGCGGGCGAAAGTCAGAATGTCGGGAGACATTGACCAGTGCCCGTTCTTTCTTTTTTATTGTTCACTTCGTATCTCCATTGTTGGAATAGTCATTTAAAATGCGTAACTATGCATATTGTATTATGACGAAGACTGAAATTACTACAGAACGAATGACTTCCACAAGATATTTCGCATTGATGCTCGTGTCCGCGGCCCTGGCGTTTTTATGCCAAACGGCATTGGCCAAAAAGGCCATTCCATGCAGCATCACTCTCACCCAACCGGACGGCTCCACGTTGGAAGCCACGCTGAAAGGAGACGAATTCTCACACTATGTTACTGATCTCCAGGGACATGTCCTCAAGCAGAACAGCGACGGATTCTGGTGCTACGGTCTTTTCAGTCCGGACGGTTCCCTGCACAGCAGCGGATTCATAGCAGGCGGTGACGCCCCCGGCCATATTATCTCGGCTTCGTCCTATGTGCCTCATCAGGCACTCTCGATGAACTCCGTCATGAAAAGGACGTCCGTTCGTCAGGGAAGGGCACTCACCAAAGCCGGAGATGAAGGACCGGTCAAGAAACATTGCATAATACTCCTCGGCCAATATCAGGACGTGAAGATGACCTACGCCCAGGAGGACTTCTCCAATCTGATCAATTCAGGTCCGACGAGCGCAAGGCAATATTTCGAGGACCAGTTCCTCGGAAGCTACGATTTCACCTTCGAGATCGGTCCGATCGTGACTTTGGCCAACAAACAGGAATACTACGGAAAGAACGATTCATCAGGCAACGACGCCAAGGCTGCTGAAGCCGTGGCGGAGGCATGCAGATTGGCAAGTGCCCAGGGCGTGGATTTCTCCCTGTACGATGACGACGGGGACGGGGAGGTAGACAATGTTTTCGTATTCATGGCAGGAAAGGACGAGGCGGAAGGCGGAGGGGAGAACTGTATATGGTCCCACTCCTGGTATCTGAGCGCGGCGAACATAAACCTTGTGATTGACGGCAAGAGAATCGACAGCTATGCGATTTCTTCCGAACTCTCATATATATCTGACTCCAGAAAATATTTGTTCACCACCATCGGAACTTTCTGCCACGAATACAGTCACACATTGGGGCTTATGGACATGTACGACACTGACGCGGAGACAGGAGGCACGTCCGACTGTCTCTGGGGCACAACTGCCCTGATGGACAGCGGCAATTACAACGACAGCGGCCGCACGCCTCCGTATTACAACGCCATAGACAGGGACATGCTCGGCATCGGGAATCCGGAGGAACTGAAACCCGGCACCTATGAACTTGAGCCTGTCAATCTGAACGGAAGATATTTCAGATATGAAACCGGCAACGAAGGAGAGTATTACCTGATTGAATGCAGGGGGAACTCAGGATGGGACAAATATATCGGCGGCAGCGGACTTGCAATATACCATATCGACAAGTCACAGAACATGACAGGAATGTCTGAAGTGTTCGGCAGGACAGTGAAAGCATCCGAAAGATGGTGGTCGAACGAGGTGAATTGTCTCTCTACTCACCAGTGCGCGGACATGATGGAGGCTTATCCGGATGCAGTCAGCGCCGCACAGGTGTTCTTCCCATACAACCGCAATGACTCATTCTCGTCATTCTCAACTCCGGCATTCAAGTTCTGGGACGGCACGGCCTCTCCTATAGCATTGAGCGGAATAAGCAGAAACGGAGACAACATGGTGTTCACCGTGGGCACCCTGGGCTCCGTGCTGCCGGGCCCTGCGACGGTGACGAATCAGGAAATTTTCCAGGACGGCGCAGTGATTCAGTGGGAAATATCGGATCCTTCCTACTCGGGAGAGGCTGTCGTGGAATGGGGGCGTAGCGGGAAAGAGATGGAAAAAGTGTCAATAAAGCCTTACAGTCCAGGCAAATATGCCTTGGCATTGTTCGGGCTGGACGGGAGCACGGCCTATAATGTGAGGATTTGGTATGAGGCTGACGGAGTCAAGGGCAAGGAGGCCGCGGTCAATTTCACGACCAGGACAGTATATAAGGACAGCTACCCGTATATGTACCTCAGGAATGTTGCACGGAACGGGGATGGCTCGTTCCCGGAAGGGGCACTTCTTCCGCTGAGGATTTACAATCTTGCCGGCAAAGGCAGCATTGAATGGTTCATGGACGGCAAGAGCGTCAACGTGGACGGAAGCGGCTATTACGAAGTGAGAAGGTCCGGTGGGCTGAAGGCTGTCATCACTTACGATGACGGGAGTACTGATGTTGTCTATAAAATGATTACTGTAAGATGAAAATGAGTAACATTATTAGGGAAATTCTTGTGACGGCAATCATCTGTTTCGCTGTATGCGGATGTGAGAAGCATTACGAGACCGACCCGGTGTTCATTGCAAGCAGTGACGTGGTCCTCAAGGTGAGGAACACTGACAAGATGGTTTATTCGCCTGAAACATGCCAGATAGGTTTCAGGAAAGATTTGCGCCAATTCAGGGTGAACAATGACAACATGTCGGAATATTTCATTTTCACCACTTCAGCCATTCCTGAGAAAGAGGGCCAGACATTGAAGGGCTCAATCATATATGAGTCAGCATCAGAGTCTTACAGAAGGGGCAACCTGTCCTTCAAGGTAGAGCGCACTGACAATGAAGGGACATTCTGGCTATGGTGCAAGGACAAGGGCACGGGAGTTGTCGTTAGGGTCCTAAATTAGAATTTTTCAAAATTAATTTGGAAAATCGACTTCAGATGATTATCTTTACGGAAAACAATCTAAAAAAGGAGATAATTATGAGAAGTATCACAACTTTCGACCTGCAGTACGCCCACAGATTCTACGGATTCCAGGGCGAGGCCCAGTACCTGCATGGGCATACAGGAACTGTCACCCTCGAAGTAGAGGATTCAGTAAATGCCGGAGTGAACATGGTATATCCATGCAACGAGATTCAGAAGGTGGCATGGGATGTCCTGAAGAATTTCGACCACGCACTCATCCTCAGGGAAGATGACCCGCTACTTCCTGCTATTCTTGACGTATATGAAAAACAGGGCATCAAGAACGGACATCCACAGAACAAGATGAAGGGAGAGGCTTTCCGCACATCTCTCGCATCTGCATATCCTGATGCACGTCTCGTTGTTACCAAAGAGACCATGACCGTAGAGGGAATGATCAAGATCATCTACGAGCTTCTGAAGGACAAGCTGAACATCGCAAAGATCACGTTCACGAGCGGTGTCAACGCTGCCAGCGCAGAATTCGACGTAAACGGCACCATCGACCGCTGCCCTCTCTGCGGCATAGCTCTCGACGAGAACGGAGTCTGCCCGAAGTGCGGATACCGCAAGAAATAATCGCGGGCAAATACGGAGTAATTTGACGGCGCGCGAGGTCCTCTATGCCAGAGGCCTTGCGCGCTTCGCGCTCCATCCCGCCTCTCACTTCGTTCGAGGCACCCGTTCACAAGGTCACGGGCGACCATGGGCCCTTGGCATAGAGGACCTCGCGCGCTTCTGGCGAATTATCCGGAAGAAGGGTAGAGAGCATTAATTGAAATACCCGGAGATCGTGCTATATGCAAAATCTCCGGGTACTTTATTGTGAATCTATAGCATTACCAGACGAACTCGAAACGGATGTCCACAGGAACGCCGCTGCGGTTCACATTGGAAATGTCAGCCGAGAGAGCCTCAGGAACCACTGCATGGTTGTTGTCGTACTCCTTGGCGAACATATAATTGCCGGTTGCCTGGGTAGTCAGGATGAGATTTGCCCATGCCGAGATGACCTCAGGGACCTTGTCGAAATTGATATGATAGCGGCCGTCCTTGTTCCTCTCGAATGCTCCGTTCTCCTTCAGGAAATTGTAGCACATCATGTTGGCACGTCCGTGAGCCTCACCTGCACCGAAACGTACAGAACGCACGAGACTGGTGATATAAGTAGTTATCGCGGACTCCTTGGAGATTACAGGAATCTCACCTTTGTCAATAAGATTGCAAACCATGTACAGACCGAGAATATCAGCCTTGGCCTCCTCCCATATTGAGGACTCGTTACCGAGAGCCTTGTCCACAGGGCCGAGACCGTTGACAGTCTCCTTCACTCCGAGACCGTGGGCAACCTCATGGAAAGTCACGTTCCAGAAGAATGCGTCAGCGCTGAGATACCTCTGCTGCTCAGGCTCGATAAGGATTGAACCGATAGGATAGACAATCTTGTCGAACTTGGCCTTGATCACATTGCGCAGCTGAAGCCTCCTCGTACCTTTCTCGGCATGTACCTTCGGGTCATTAGGAAGATTGATGGCAATGGTCTTGCCGCCGGCATTCGCGTCTCCGGAATAGTATATCGCGTCATACACGAACATGTCAGACTCGGTACCCGGCACAAAAGTCTTGTACTCAGGAGCGCAAGGCAGGGATTTCTGCAGGTCAGGAAGCATTGAGATATACTTTCTCAACTCCTCTGTGCGCTTCAGGTCCTTCAGGAGAATGAAGCACTCGTATGCGGTCTTGAGTCCGTGTATTCCGTCCTCATAGTCCTCAATAGGGCCGATTACAATATCCATCTTGCTGTCCTTCATGTCCATCCACGCAAGGTCTGACTCATAATAGTCATCTGTCCTGAGAGCCTCGGCACGTTTCAGGAGAAAATTCCTGACACTCTCCTTGATGGTCATTGTGGCCGCACCTTCGAGATAGCGGGCAATCTTGTCAATGCTCTCCTTGTAGGCATCATGATACCATACGACCTTCAGGTTCCCTGACTCGTCCCTCCGGATAAGGGTATAAGGGCTGTTCTTGGCAGGATCTTCGAGAGCATCAAACTCCTCAGAGGTCATGTCCTCCGGATAAAACCTCGCACCGGCAGGTCTCGGGCCATAGCCTTCGATGAAAGGCTCGTTGTTGTCCATCCTGTCCCAAGGGCCGTAATTGATGAGGGCATATTCCTTGGCAGGACCGTCAGGCAGCGAAAGAATCAGATTCTTGTCCCCGAAAACCTGCTGCCAATATATATTGTCCACCTCGTCGGCCGCGAGACGGAAGAGGTTCAGGACTTCCTTTCCGTTGTCAGTAAGACCCTCCATATAAGGGGAGCCTATCTGGAAAGTCGCATACGAATTCACCTTGTTCTGGAGCCCGGATACGGGAGCATGCATGTCAGCGCAACCGCAAAGCAATGCTGCACAGATTGTTATGTAAAATAATCTCTTCATCTTGGAATGTTCGGTTTAAAGAAAACCGTCCGGGTGGCAGAACCGTACGTCCTGTCTCCCGGCCGGATCAATGTTTCCATTACCGGCGGAAAGCCGGAGTCGGCCATAATTAGAATGACAATGCAATCTGGATGAAATCGTCAGCTTTGAGCGCAGCGCCTCCGATAAGACCGCCGTCAATGTCAGGACAAGCGAAAAGCTCTTTTGCATTGGATGGCTTGCAGCTGCCGCCATAGAGAATGGTGGTGTCGTCAGCTACCTGTGCACCGAACTTGCCGGCGAGCACCTTGCGGATGCAAGCGTGGATTTCCTGAGCCTGCTCTGCAGTTGCGGTCTTGCCTGTTCCGATTGCCCATACCGGCTCGTATGCAACGACGATTTTTGCCATCTCCTCTGCAGTGAGTCCGAAGAGAACGTTCTCGATCTGCTCAGTGACAACCTCGAAATGCTTGCCTGCCTCTCTCTGGTCGAGATTCTCGCCCACGCAATAGATGACGTCAAGTCCGTTTGCAAGAGCAAGTTTCACCTTCTCCACGAGGATGGCATCGGTCTCACCGTAATACTGCCTTCTCTCAGAATGTCCGAGGATGGTGTATTCGCAGCCGGCTGAAGCGAGCATTGCGGCAGACACCTCTCCGGTGTAAGCGCCTTTCTCCTTGTCAGCGCAGTTCTCAGCCGAGAGCTGTACCCTTGTGCCTTTCACAACGCCTGCTACAGGAACGAGGTGTGTGAATGGAGTGGCAATCACGAGGCCGACTCCTTCAGGAACCTGAGCTGATTTTTCTACAACGGCTTCTGCAAGAGCCACGCCCTCCGGAACAGTGGTGTTCATCTTCCAGTTTCCGGCAACAATTTTCTTTCTCATAATGTTATCTGTATTAAAATTTATTCTTGATTCTTACAATCTGCAAATTTAATGGTTTTCCGCAAAAATAACAATATCGAAAAAATTATCTATATTTGTAAATTGCAATGACGGAGCTTATTCCGGACATGACAGGAAATAAATGAAAATAGATATGACAAAGAATTTTGTAGAGGAACTCAGGTGGAGAGGCATGATCCAGGACATCATGCCCGGTACGGAGGAAAAATTGATGGAAGGTCCTACGGCAGCATATGTCGGCATTGACCCGACAGCCGACTCGCTCCATATAGGACATATGGTCAGCATAATGATTCTCAAGCATTTCCAGGAATGCGGACACAAGCCGATAGCCCTCGTAGGAGGAGCCACCGGCATGATCGGAGACCCTTCAGGAAAATCCCAGGAGAGGAATCTGCTCGACGAGGACACTCTCAACCACAACATAGAATGCATCAAGAGGCAGCTTTCCAAGTTCCTGGATTTCGACTCGGACGCCCCGAACAAGGCTGAACTCGTGAACAATTACGACTGGATGAAGGACTACGGATTCCTGAATTTCATCCGCGACGTGGGCAAGCACATCACTGTAAACTATATGATGGCCAAGGATTCCGTAAAAATGCGTCTCTCCAACGAAGCGAGGGAGGGAATGTCATTCACTGAATTCAGCTACCAGCTCCTCCAGGGTTATGATTTTCTCTGGCTGTACGAGCACATGAACTGCCGTCTCGAGATGGGCGGAAGCGACCAGTGGGGCAACATTACCACCGGCACTGAGCTCATCCGCAGGATGCTCGGCAAGACGGACGCATTCGCCCTCACCTGCCCTCTCATCCGCAAGGCTGACGGCAAGAAGTTCGGAAAGACCGAGAAAGGCAACATCTGGCTTGACCCTGAGAGGACTTCCCCTTACGAGTTCTACCAGTTCTGGCTCAACGTTTCTGACGAGGACGCTGAAAGATACATCAAGATTTTCACCCTGCTCGGCAGAGAGGAGATCGAGGCAGCGATCGCGGAGCATCGCCAGGACCCTGGACAGAGAAGGCTCCAGAAACTGCTTGCCAGGGAAGTCACCATCCTGGTACACGGAGAGCAGGAATATGAGAACGCACTGGCAGCATCCAGGATGCTGTTCGGCAATTCCACTTCGGAAGAACTCCGCAAGCTGGACGAGAGGACATTCCTCGCTGTATTCTCAGGAGTTCCTACATTCGATATCAGGAAAGAGGATCTGCCATGCGGCATCATCGACATGCTTGCAGTGAAGACATCCGTATTCCCGTCCAAGGGAGAATGCCGCAAGATGATCCAGGGCGGAGGTGTCAGCATCAACAAGGACAAGATTTCTTCGGTGGAGTTCGAGGCCGGCGAGAAGGACATCGTGGACGGAAAATACATCCTCGTCCAGAAAGGCAAGAAGAACTACTTCATTATCAACGTGTTGTAAATTCCTGACAGGAGGATATCATGGAGAACGGAGCAAGCACGAGACAGCTCAAGGTAGCCAGGGAGCTTCAGAAGGACATAGCGGAAATCATCCGGAGCAAGGGCATGGCCGCATTCGGAGGAGCAATGGTGTCCGTCACGGAGGTCAGGATAAGCCCTGACCTGTCGGTGGCCAAAGTATATGTCAGCATATTCCCTTCCGCGAAATCGGAGGAGGTGATGCAGCTCGTCAACGAGAACGCAAGGACAATCAGGGGCGAGCTGGGCCGCATAGTGGCCAAACAGTTCAGGATTGTCCCGGAACTGGCATTCTTCCTCGACAGTTCGCTCGACTACGCTGAACACATAGATGAACTCTTAAAGAAATAACAGGTATGAACCTGCCGTTGAGGTTTGCAGTCAGATATCTGTTCGCCAGGAAGTCGCACAATGTAATCAACATCATTTCAGCGATAAGCTCGGCGGGCATTGCCGTCGGGACTGCAGCCCTCATCATAATAATGTCAGTCTACAACGGCTTCGACGGGCTCGTAAGGGATTCCCTCGGCAATGTCGAACCGGATATTCTCATAACTCCGGCCGGAGGAAAGGTCTTCGTTCCGGACTCCCCCGCATTCGACTGGGCCTACGGACAGGACGAAGTGCTCAATATGTGCAGTGTCCTGGAAGAGAATGTGTTCCTGAACTATGACGGCCGGAGCGGAATAGTAAAGGCCAAGGGAGTTGACAAGGTCTATGAGGAGGAATCCCCTCTAAGGGACCACCTCAAGGACGGGAAATTCACCCTGCACAAGGGAGAAGTCCCTTTGGCCGTGGTCGGGGCGGTCACTGCAGCTTCCATGGACATCAGCCCGAGGTTCGTGGCCCCTATAGAAATGTATTTCCCGGCAAGGGACAGGAATATCTCATTGGCCAATCCTGCTGCTTCCTTGGAAATGGTGAAGGTATTCCCTGCGGGAGTGTTCACGGTGAATGCAGACGTGGACGCATCCCTCATGATAGTCCCAATCGAGACCATGCGGGAACTTCTCGAATACAATGACGAGGTATCCTCAATCGAAATTCGCATAAGGCCTGAGGCCGGGGAGAAAGGTCTCAGGAAAATAATCACAGGAATGCAGGAGCGGCTCGGCCCGGACTACGAGGTCAGGGACCGGTTCATGCAGAACGAAGCCCTCTACAAGATGATGAAATACGAGAAATCGGCCATCTTCCTGATTCTCATATTCATCATTATCCTGATAGGTTTCAGCGTATTCGGAAGTCTGTCAATGCTCATAATCGAGAAGGAGGATGACATCCGGACATTGCGCGGGATGGGTGCCATGGACGGACTCATCAACAGAATCTTCATCACTGAAGGATGGCTGATATCCCTGCTCGGAATGGCTGCAGGACTGGCAACAGGTCTCGGTTTCGCATTTCTCCAGCAACAGTTCGGTTTCATCAGGATGCCTGGAGGATTCACTGCCTCCGCATATCCGGTCATAGTAGAATTTCCAGACGTCCTCGCCACTGCAGGATGCGTCACATTAATAGGTTTAGTCATGGCCTATATTCCGGTGAAAACCAATATTCCGGCAGAATAACTCTTTAAGAAAATGGACAGGAGCAGCAGACTCGCAACGGCTTACGCCATCACGGCCGGGATTGTCCTGGTCCTGGCTCTTGCCGACCTTCTCTGCGGTCCCGTTGACATTGGCCTGAAAGATATTGCCAAGGCCATTGCAGGCAGATGCGAGGATGATTTCATCTCCCGGATAATCAATGCGATACGCGGCCCGAGAGTCCTAAGTGCAGTCCTTGTCGGAGCATGTCTTGCCATTGCCGGGGCACAGATGCAGTCCGTATTCCGCAATCCTTTGGCAGACCCTCACATATTCGGTCTCAGTGCAGGTGCAGGTACTGGTGTGGCAATATTCACTGCAGCCGCTGGTGCCGGGACCGGGGCAATGGTTTCCGGAATCGGAATCACTGCCGCAGCATCATTGGGAGCACTTGTATCGGCAATACTTATCGCCCTGATATCCACGAGGATACACCGGTCATCAGGGCTACTCGTGGCAGGAGTCATGCTCGGTTTCGTGCTCGGTGCAATTACATCCATCATTGAGTATCAGACGAATGAGGCCGGAGTTAAAATGTACTGGAACTGGGCGGCAGGCAGCTTCTCAGGCAACACCCCGGCACAGACAGGCATACTCGCAGCCGCCCTCGCAGTCGGTACGGCCATGGCATTGGCCAATCACAAAGGGCTGACCCTCATGCTGTTCGGAGAAGAGTTCACCGTGGCGTCAGGAGGCAATGTGAAAAGAATCAGAATCCTGGCAGTGGCAAGCTGCTGCATTCTTGCCGGGGCCTCCACAGCTTTCTGCGGACCGGTGGGATTCGCCGGAATCATCGCCCCGCATATTGCGAGATGGACATCGGGAAGGTCATCCATGATATGCATACTGCCATTGAGCGCGCTTACCGGGGCCGCCATCTGTCTCGCCGGAGATTTTCTGGCTCAATGCACAGGGACTCCCCTGCCGGCGGGAAGCACCACTGCTCTCGTGGGAATACCTGTAATATTCTATCTGATGTCAAGATACAGGGACTGAACATTGAAACAATGCTTCAGGACATCTTTCCTTTGATCCAGGCCAGCATTGCTCCCGGAATCGAAAAGGACGGCACGTGAATCGCTTTTGGAGCGCCCCAGGCCCATGACCCTCGTCACTGTCAGGACGGAATCGGCAATGTCGTGGGAAGAGAATATGACGGAGCGGCTACCGCAGGAAGAATCGCGAAGGAGTTTCAGGATCTCAACCCGGGCATCTACGTCCAGGAAGGCCGTAGGCTCATCCAGAAGCACGAGTCCTGCATCCTGGACCAATGAAGAAGCTATGCAGGCTTTCTGGAATTCCCCGTCGCTCAGTTTCATGATGTCCTTTCCGGAAAATCCGGCAATGCCGATTGACTCCATCACTTCTTCTATACGCGCTGCAGCATTACCACGGACCCGGCCTGTCCAGTCGGAGGAGCGGTACAGTCCCATCGAGACGAACTCCCTGACAGTGAATCCCTTGACCCTCGGAATACGGGATGGCACGAACACTGCCCCGCAGTTCATCTCAAGAGTCCCGGAAACAGGAGGAATCAGTCCGGCAAGAGTCCGGAGCAGAGTGGTCTTGCCGCTGCCGTTGGGTCCGCAAAGCAGCACGCATTCTCCCGGGGAAATCCTGAAAGTGGATTCCCCCGTGATTCCGGCAGGCCCGTAACCCGTCGACAACATGTCGGCAGAGACGATATGTTCCGTATTAATGCTCATTACGATACAAAGGTAAAAAATCATTTCCACTATTGGAAAATACTTGAGGATAAGTTAACTTTGAAGGATTGTCCCATATCAGGACATTTGCATTATGAAAGACAGATTATTCTTGATAGACGGGCACGCGCTGGTATTCAAAATGTATTATGCCTTCCTCAGAAGGCCGATGATCAACTCGAAGGGAGCCGACATGTCGATTCTTTTCGGATTCACCAAATATATTCTCGAACTCGTCCAGCGCGAACAGCCCACACATTTCGCAGTGGCGTTCGATCCTCCGGGAGGAACGTTCAGGAACGAGATGTATCCTGCATACAAGGCAAACCGCAGTGAGACTCCACAGTTGGTGATCGATGCACTGGAGCCTCTTATGGAATTGTGCAAGGCCCTGGACATTCCGGTCCTGATGATTCCCGGATTCGAGGCTGACGACGTGATTGGATCAATGGCCGTGAAGATGCGCAGAGAAGGAATGGATGTGTATATGGTGACTCCGGACAAGGACTACGGCCAGCTCGTCGGTGACGGAATATACCAGTACCGTCCCGGAAAGGCTGGAGAGGCGGCGGAAATCATTGGCAGCGCGGAAATATGTGCGAAATACGGCATCTCGGATCCTTCACAGGTCATCGAGATGCTCACTTTGTGCGGAGACACGGCTGACAATGTGCCGGGAGTCAAGGGCATAGGCGAAGTGGGGGCAGGCAAGCTCATTTCCAAATACGGAAGCGTGGAGAACATATACCGGCATCTTGACGAGCTTACGGCCCGGCAGAAGTCGCAGTTCGAGGAAGCGGAAGGTCATATTGCACGCAGTCATTCGCTCGTGACCATCAAGACTGACATCCCGTTGGACACGACTGCGGAGGACATGCGGCTCACAATGCGCTACAATGCGAAGGTCGGGGAGCTTTTCGGGCAATATGAGTTCAATTCCCTGAAGAAGCTGGTGCCGGAATCGGACAAGGCGCCTTCTGAAGAGAAGCAGGCCGGCTCCGGAAGAAAGCTGGTCGTGGAGGAGACCGGAACAGCTGACTTCATCAGCGAAGCCGTCAGGAACGGCGCCGTGGCAATAAGTTGCAAATCATACGGATTGCCAGGCTGCACGATGACTCTTGCAACATGCCCTGATGACGGTGCAGTGCGCTCAGGATCAGGAGATTTGCGTGTCCGTACGGCTACCGGAGAAGTTTCGGCTTTCGCAGCCCTGATGGAGAACCCTGATGTGGACAAATACGGATACAATCTCAAGCAGCAGTTCTCCCTCCTCGCGGAAGAAGGCATTACAATACAGGGCAAGCTGTTGGATATCAGCCTGATGCATTATCTCATAAATCCGGAGAGAAGCCATAGTCCTGAGATATTGTCCCGGACATACGCCGGCATCGAACTCGAGGACTGCGGGCAGGAGGAGCGGGAGTCCGGGCCAGTGAGTCTGTTTGACGAACCGGCTGCAGACGAGCCTGAGGATAACCTCATAAGGGAAACTGCAGCAGCAATGGTTACAGGGCTTGCCGTGCATGAGGACCTGAGGAAGTCTTCCGGCGGAGAAGCCTCCCTCAACGAACTTTACTGCAGGATGGAGGAGCCTCTCCTGAAAGTTCTCTCAAGAATGGAAAGAGCCGGAGTCAAGGTTGACCTCGGGCAGCTCAGGGAATTTGCAGACGGGCTTCGTGCCGAATTGGCCGAGAGGGAGGAGCGGATAAGGACAATGACTGGAGAGCCGAACCTTAACATTTCCTCTCCGAAACAGATCGGGGACGTGCTCTTCGACAAACTTCACCTCGACCCGAAAGCGAAGAAAACCGGCAGGGGCAGCTATCCGACTGACGAGACCACACTTGCTGCATTGTCCGGAAAGCATCCGGTAATCGGGGAAATATTGGAATTCCGCGGGGTAAAGAAACTGCTTTCGACTTACATAGAGCCATTCCCGGGCTACATCTCGCAGAAGGACGGGAGGGTGCATACCACTTTCAACCAGGCACTTACGGCCACCGGCAGGCTGAGTTCATCATCTCCGAACCTCCAGAATATACCTATCAGGACAGAGAGGGGCAAGGAAATCAGGAAGGCATTCGTGCCCGGGACATCTGACGGGTTCATAGTGTCGGCCGATTATTCCCAGATCGAACTCAGGATAATGGCTCATCTCAGCCAGGACAGGCATCTGCTCCAGTCTTTCCGGGAAGGGATTGACGTGCACAAGGCCACTGCCGCCAAGATTTTCGGCATTCCGTATGAGGGAGTGACAGCAGACCAGAGAAGGGTGGCCAAGACAGCCAATTTCGGAATAATGTACGGGATATCGTCCTTCGGCCTGGCCCAGAGGCTCGGCATATCGAGAAGCGAAGCGAAGAAAATCATAGATGACTATTTCTCCGCGTTCCCGGCAATCAGGTCTTTCATCGAGGACACATTGTCCGCAGCACGGGAGAACGGATATGTCGAGACGATTTTCGGCAGAAGGAGATACCTGCCGGACATAAATGCAAAGAACACCACGGTCAGGGCTCTTGCCGAAAGGAATGCGGTGAACGCTCCTATCCAGGGCACCTCAGCTGACATCATCAAACTGGCCATGATCAGCGTTGACCGGAAACTGGCCGAAGAAAAGCTTGCGAGCAGGATGGTGCTCCAGATTCACGACGAACTGCTCTTTGACACTGCAGCAGGAGAGGTGGACAGGGTTATGGAACTCGCGAGGCAGGAAATGGAGCACGTGACAGAATTATCAGTTCCACTTACAGTAGAATGCAATTATGGGAAAAACTGGCTTGAAGCTCACTAACATAGACGATGACGGGCTCGTGAAGATGGCTCTCGAAGGTTCCAGCCAGGAGTCCGAGGCGGCATTCTTCACATTGTACGCCCGTTACCACAAGGCCGTATCGGGACATATCGGCAAGTACGTGAAAGAGAGCGAGGAAATCGAGGATATCTGCATGGAGAGTTTCGAGAAGGCTTTCGGAAAACTGTCAACTTTCAGGACAGGCAGCAAGATGTCCACCTGGCTTTTCCGCATCGCGAGGAACACTGCATTCGACCATCAGTGCAAGAGCAAGGTAAGAGGTCAGAAAATTGAGAAAACCTCGATTGACAATGCCGCCGATGACTCGATGGATGTCGCGGACGACAGGCTGAGCCCTGAGGAGAATGTCATCTCCACACAGGATCACGAGAATTTCCTATACTGCATCGACAAGCTGCCGCTTCATTACATGACAATCGCGAAAATGTGCTTCATCGACAATCTCGGATACAAGGAGATTGCCGAGAAGACGGATATTCCTGTGAATACAGTGAAGACCAGAATCAGCCGGGCCAAGAATTTGATCGTCCAGATGATGCTGGACATGGAGGAAGAGATATGAATGCAGAAGAATTCATCGGTTTCGCGAGACAATGGAATCCGGACATCACTCCCGAAATGGAGGAACGTTTCCGGAAGCTCGAACCGCTATACAACGACTGGAACTCGAAAATCAACGTGATATCAAGGAAGGACATCGGCAGCCTGTATATGCGCCACGTTCTTCATTCTCTTGCAATTGCGGAATATCTGCGGCGTGAGAGGCCGGATGTATATGAGGAATTCAGGGACGGACGGAAGAGCCCGTCAGGAGAAACGGAAAGGCTCTCTGTCCTGGACCTCGGGACGGGCGGAGGGTTCCCGGGAATCCCGCTTGCGATATTGTTCCCAAAGACAGATTTCACGCTGTGCGATTCGGTTGGCAAGAAGATAATCGTAGCCGGTGAGGTGGCTTCAGCCCTCGAGCTGGAGAATGTCACCACGGTCAATGCCAGGGCTGAGTCACTCGGCAGGACGTTCGACCATGTCGTGTCGAGGGCAGTCACGGCATTGGACAATTTCTATCCATGGGTCGCGGGGAAATACACGGGCAGCATCCTCTACCTGAAAGGAGGGGATTTCGCCGAAGAGCTCTGCCGAATGATGTCTGCCGGAAAATTCCGTCCGGGCTCGGTGAAGACCTGGAAGATAACGGACTGGATTGACGACGTGATGTTCGATGAGAAATATGTCATCGACATCCCTACCTCCGGGAAGGCCGGAGCCGTAAAACACTGATTTATACTGATATGGAGTTCCTCGAAGGTCTCGGTCTCATCGGCCTCTTCATCGGCACTTTTCTCGCCGCCACGATATTTCCATTCAGTTCTGACGCGTTGTATCTTGCTGTCCTGGCAGCCACGGGCAACCCGATAGGATGCCTGATTTACGGGACATTGGGAAACTGGCTCGGGAGCGTGGTGACATTCTGGATGGGCTGGATCGGGAGATGGGAATGGATTGAGAAATGGTTCCACGTCAAGCCAGAGACATTACAGCGGCAGAAAGAGAAGATAGACCGGTTCGGGGTCTGGCTCGCACTGATCTGCTGGGTGCCTTTCATCGGAGATGTAATCGCGATTGCGCTCGGATTCTACAAGACGCCTCCTGTCAGGACCTGCCTTCTGCTCCTCATCGGCAAATTGCTGCGATTCCTTGTCTGGAATCTGGTCTACGGACTGTTTTGAAGAATTATTTCAGAAAAATTTTGTTATTCGCTCCAAAAAGACTAAATTTGCATTCCTATTTGTGAAAGTAGAATAATATAAAAAATCAAGATAATGAAAAGAACATTTCAACCATCTGTACGCAAACGTGTGAACAAGCACGGATTCCGCGAGCGTATGTCAACGCCAAATGGCCGTCGCGTACTGGCTTCACGCCGTCGTCATGGACGCAAGAAGCTGACTGTTTCTTCAGAGGAGAGATTCTAATTTCCCTCTTGCACAGTTTAAGAAAGGTGACCGGAAAGTCCTGGGACTTCGAGGCCACCTTCTTTATTTTGTTTTATCCAGCCGTTTCACCCCATCAGAAGCCGGTATAGCTCCAAGGGGTGATGGCACGGAGTTCATCCTTGACGGAATCCGACACGGCGAGAGTGTTGATGAAATTCTCCATTGTCTCCTCATCGATTCCGGCTCCTGTTCGTGTCAGGGCCTTCAGGGTCTCATAAGGATTAGGATAGCCCTCACGCCTGAGAATGGTCTGCACGGCCTCTGCAATCACAGCCCAGTTGCGCTCCAGGTCAGCATGCAGGGCATCCTCGTTGAGAATCAGTTTGCCGAGTCCCTTGCTGAGGGAAGCGAACGCGATAAGTCCGTGTGCAACAGGCACTCCGACATTCCTGAGAACAGTGGAGTCTGTCAGGTCACGTTGGAGACGTGAAATCGGCAACTTCATGGAGAGGAATGTCAGGACGGCATCCGCCATTCCGAGATTGCCCTCCGCATTCTCGAAGTCGATAGGATTCACCTTGTGAGGCATTGCCGATGAGCCCACCTCGTTCTTGTTCACCTTCTGACGGAAATATTCCATTGATATATATGTCCAGATGTCGCGGCAAAGGTCTATGAGAATCGTGTTGATGCGCCTCAGACAGTCGAATATCGAAGCAAGATTGTCATAATGCTCTATCTGCGTAGTCGGGAAGGAGCGCTTGAGGCCGAGAGAGGCCACAAAATCATTTCCGAAAGTCACCCAGTCAATGTCAGGGAATGCCACCTTGTGTGCGTTCATGTTGCCCGTAGCCCCGCCGAACTTGGCCGGATATGTGAGCTGGGAGAACTGTCTGAGCTGCTCCTCGAGACGTACCTGGTACACCTTGAACTCCTTGCCGAGCCTGGTCGGAGAGGCCGGTTGTCCGTGGGTCTTTGCAAGCATAGGGATATCCTTCCACTGCTCGGCCATTCCTGAAATCGTATCGAGAACTGCCTGGAGAGCAGGCATATAGACATTCTCAAGAGCCTCCTTCAGCATCAGCGGCTGGGACGTATTGTTGATATCCTGGGAAGTGAGGCCGAAATGCACGAACTCGGACCATTTCTCGAGACCGAGCTCCTTGAAACGGCGCTTGATGAAATACTCGACCGCCTTCACATCGTGATTCGTGGTCCTCTCGATCTCCTTTACCTCAGCGGCCTGCTCAGGAGTCAGTTCTTCATAAATCTTGCGCATTGCCGGAAATAACGAATTGTCCACATCGGCGAGGTGCGGCAGAGGAATCCTGCACAATGCTATGTAATACTCGATTTCCACACGGATCCTGTAGCGGATCAACGCATATTCACTGAAATACGGCCTGAGAGCCTCTGTCTTGGATGCATATCTTCCGTCGACCGGAGAGACTGCCAATAAAGAATGGGTGTCCATTGTCCGAAATTATTGATGAACTGCAAAGATAGTGATTTTCCATGGAAATTCTATGATTCCATTGTGCGGTAAAGCGCGACTGTACGGACTGCTTCGGCCACGTCATGCACCCTCAGAATGTCCGCACCGGAGCACAGAGCCTTGTAATGCAGCACCTGCGTGGCCGGGAGAGCCTCTTCCGGTGTAATGTCGAACTTCCTGTAAATCATACTCTTGCGTGATACACCGACCAAAATTTTCTTTCCGAATTCCGAAAAACGCGGAAGGTCGCGCATCAGCTGGTAATTCTGGTCCACAGTCTTGGCGAAACCGAATCCGGGATCCAGAATCCAGTTCTCCACTCCAGCCCCGGCAGCCTTTTCAGCAAATTCATGGAAATATTGCATCACTGAATCTGTCACGTCATCATAAGACGTAAGCGACTGCATCGTTGCAGGATTGCCCCTCATGTGCATTGCCACGAACGGAAGTCGCAGCTGTCCTGCGGTGACAAGCATTTCACTAAGAGCCTCATTATCATTGGCATTCACTCCCGGCATTCCATAGCCCGCCGTCACGTCATTCACGATGAACTCCCCTATCAGGTCATATACCTTGCGAACGACTGACGGCCAATATGTGTCTATCGAAATCTTCACGTAAGGAAATTCCCGGCGGATTGCCCTCAATGCCGGCTCAAGCCTGCGCCATTCCTCATCCTCTCCCACGGCTTCCGAGCCGGGTCTCGTGGAACAGGCACCGATATCGAGAATCGCAGCACCTTCCTGAATCATCGCGGCGGCACGTCTCACGACCTTGTCAATATCATCGTCACCGTTCCTGTCCAGGCAACGGCTTTCCGGATAATAGGAATTGTCCGTGAGATTTATTATCCCCATCACCTCTATTTCTCTCCCTGAGGCGGGCTTTTTCTGAAGCATCATATTTAATTTTTTGCAAACTTACCAAACTGCGGGCTAAGAAGCGAGAAAAATTCGATATATTTGTAGAATTGAAGGACAATTTTTATGCTTATAGTTATTGAAGGGCTTGACGGCTCAGGCAAATCCACACAGGTAAAAAGGCTAAGGACTTATCTCGAGGCCTTGGGCAAACCATTGAAATACATTCATTTCCCGAGATATGACGCTCCCGTGTACGGAGAACTCATAGGCAAATTCCTGCGCGGAGGCTTCGGTTCGATTGAAAATGTCCATCCACAGCTCGTCGCCCTGCTCTACGCCGAGGACAGGCACGGGGCAGTACCGGATATGAAACAGGTCCTCGATGAGGGAGGCATTGTGCTCCTCGACAGATATGTATATTCGAACATCGCCTACCAATGCGCCAAGATCCATTCACGGGATGAGAGGGAGGAATTGCGCAAATGGATTTTCGATACGGAATACGGGGCATTCGGCCTCCCGGTTCCTGACCTGAACATTTTTCTCGACGTCCCCATAGGGTTCGTGGAGAAGAAATTGGAATCACCGAGGAAAGGCGGTGACAGGGATTATCTCGAAGGGAGGAGCGACATACACGAAGCGGACATCGAGTTCCAGAAAAAAGTCCGGGAAGTATATCGGGAGCAATGCGCGATAGACGATTCGTTCATGCGCATCGACTGCAGCGACGAGAACGGGCTGATGCTTCCTCCGGACAGAATATTCAGTGCAATTCTTGAAGCCGTTGATTCGGCAATGAACAAATGACAAGGACATGTTCAAGGACGTTACCAAAAGGCTGTGCGCCAAGATAATAGGATTCGTTTTTTTCATAGCGGGGACATTGAAGCTTATGGACCCGGTGGGTTCAGCTCTCATTGTCAGGGAGTATCTGAATTTCTTCCACATGGGATTCCTGGCAGGAATAGCGGGCATCATCGGTGAGACTTTCGCCCTGATAGAGACCTTGTGCGGAGTGTGCCTTGTCACCGGAGTATTCAGGAAGGTGGCGGCATGGGCAGTGTCAATCCTGCTCGGAGGGTTCACCCTGCTGACTCTCATACTGTGGATTGCCAATCCGGAGATGGACTGCGGATGTTTCGGAGAAGCCATACATCTGACCCATTTCCAGTCATTTGCCAAGAACGTAGTACTGTGCATCCTCGCAGCCGTCGCATTCTGGCCGTTCAAGGATTTCGGCAGCCCGTCAAAAAAGAAATATGTCACGGCCGCTGTCATAGGGGCTTCATCCATAGGATTTGCCATTTATTCCCTGATATCTATTCCGCTGCTGGAACTGACCCCTTTCAGCCTTTCTTCAAGGCTCGCGGCTTCTGCCGGACTGCCGGAGACCACCACCGACGAATATATCTCGACATTCATATACGAGAAGAACGGGAAGCAGGGAGTGTTCACTCTCAACAAGTTGCCGGATTCCACCTGGACATTCGTTGAGACCAGGACAGTCAAGAAGGAAGACAATATCAGGGAGACGGAGTTCCCCGAGCTGTCATTTACCGACAGGGAAGGGGGATACCGCGACACCCTTGCAGCGGCGGGAAACGTACTCGTATTCTCCGTGACGAGGCCCGACAGGATCAGGGAACGGCGTTGGAAAAGCATAGCGGACGCGGCCGGAAAAGCTTCTGAAGCCGGTTTTGACGTCCTCATACTCATGTCCGGAACATTTGACGGCATGGAGGCTGCCATGAGGAAAAATCTCTCGCCTGAAGTTGCCGGGGCACTTTCAGAAAAATGCTACATGGCTGATTACCGGACTCTTATATCCCTGAACAGGTCCAACGGCGGTGCCGTCTATTTCAATGACGGGAACATTATCCAGAAATGGGCAGCCAGTTCATTGCCGGACGGAAAGGAACTGAACGGGATCATCCGCCGGAACAGCACCGAGGTCATGCTCAAGGCCGACAGCCGGGGCCGTCTGACATTCCAGGCCTACATGCTCTACACATTGTCATTACTATTGTTAATTTAGGTTATAAAACAGGTTTATAATGAAAGGCGTATACATTTTTCTTGCAAACGGGTTCGAAGAGACCGAAGCTCTCGCACCCCTCGACATTCTCCGCCGCGGCGGTGTGGATGTGAAGACAGTTTCCATTCATCGTGACAAATACGTGACCGGATCCCACAAGGTGACAGTGGCTGCCGACCTGACCTACGGCGAGTTCAAGGCCAATGTCGAACTGGACGGGACCGATGCGGAGGACATGATGATTTTCCCGGGCGGAATGCCGGGCACTAAGAATCTCGCAGAGAATGCGGAGATTATCAATTTCATGAGACTGCACTATGCGGAAGGAGGAAGCCTTGCGGCAATATGTGCCGCCCCGGGTCTTGTAATCTCACAGCTTCCGAGCCTGAAGGGAATACATTTCACCTGCTATGACGGATTTGAGGACGGTCCTGAAGCACGCGGAGGCATCTACGAGAAGGTTCCTGCAGTGGCTGACAGCAACATAATTACCGGCCGCGGCCCCGGATGCGCAGTGGATTTCGGTCTGGCAATTCTCGCACACCTCAAGGGAGAGGAAACTGCT
Organism: Candidatus Cryptobacteroides sp.; assembly: GCA_051869955.1. Lineage (GTDB taxonomy): Bacteria > Bacteroidota > Bacteroidia > Bacteroidales > UBA932 > Cryptobacteroides. The sequence goes on along the minus strand of JBJEBJ010000052.1, from coordinate 20,493 downwards.
GATGAGGTCCGCAAATCAATGATGCTGTAAATCAACGTATTATTTCCCTGTCTGTACGGCGGGGAATTCTTGTCATTATCTCATACGGGATTGTCCCGAGAATCGAAGCTATCTCCGAGACAGTCGGGTCTTCCCCGAAAATCGTCACGGTATCGCCTACCTGTGCATCCACTCCGGTGATGTCGAGCATGCACATGTCCATGCAGATATTGCCGATGGTGGGGACTCTGTGTCCGTTCAGTGAGAACGTGGCCCGGCCGCATCCGAGATGACGGTCAATCCCGTCCGCATATCCGACAGGGATGGTGGCAATTACGGTTCCCTCCGGGGCAATCTCCCCGTGCCGGCCATATCCGATAGTACCGTCCTCAGGTTTCAGGTGCTTGATCTGCAATATCTTGCATTTCATTGACGCCACCGGAGACAGTTTCCGGCCGGGTATTGCGCTTATTCCGTAGATACCGATTCCGAGACGGACCATATCGTGCTGATATTGCGTAAATCTCTCGATTCCGGCAGAATTCAGGATATGGAGCATCGGCCTGTACCCTATGGAATCGATGATTCTGGCCGAATTCTCCTCGAACATTCTTATCTGTCCGAGAGTGAAGTCGTCTGAGGCTGGATCTTCGGCAGCAGCAAGATGGGAATAAATGGACTTGACCCTGACATTTTTGCAGGTCGAGAGGAAATCTGTCAGTTCCCGGAGTTCCCCGGTCATGAAACCGAGCCTGTGCATTCCTGTGTCGAGCTTTATATGAACGGGGAAATCCTTGATTCCGCGGGCCTCAAGTATATCGGCAAGGGCCTTCAATGCATAGAGATTGGGGATGCCCGGTTCGAGACGGAAGTCTATGATTTCGTTGAAATAATCCGTCCCTGCGGTCAGCACCAGAATTGGCAGGCTGATACCTGAACGTCTCAGTTCCATTCCCTCTACAGGATAAGCAACAGCAAGATAATCAGCGCCTTCCTTCTGCATCATCGATGCGAATTCCACGGCGCCGTGACCATAGGCGTTTGCTTTCACGAGCACCAGAAGTTTGGTGGACGGTTCGAGCAACGACCTGAAATATCTATAGTTTTCGCGACATGCACCGAGCCGGAGCTCGAGCCGCGAGAAGTCATTTTCCTTCAACATATCATTCCCCTTCCTGCATGAGACTGCAAAAATAACTAATTATTCCGACTGGCTGAAGTTTTTTCAATAATAAGTACTACATTTGTTCTGGTCTGCTATTTGATAAAAAGAGCGACGGCAAATAAATATAAACTTAATACGAAGTAGAAAATGAATATCTGGATTATAATGATTCTGGTGATGATCGCCAGCTTCCTCGTGCAGCAGATGCTGATGAGCAGATTCAACAAATACTCGAAAATCCCTACGGGCTCAGGACTTACGGGAGAACAGGTGGCGAGGAAAATGCTGGCCGACCACGGCATAAGGGATGTTCAGGTTACATGCATAAAAGGCACTCTCACAGACCATTACAACCCTGCAACCAAGACCGTAAACCTCAGCGAATCAGTATATTACAGCACCTCGATAGCCGCAGCCGCCGTAGCCGCGCACGAATGCGGTCACGTGGTGCAGCATGCCATGGGCTATGGTCCATTGAGACTCAGGACGGCCCTCGTGCCGATAGTGAGCTTCGCCAACAATACAGTGCAGTGGATTCTGCTGCTCGGAGTGTTGTTCATCAATGTCTTCCCGGGACTGCTCTGGCTCGGGATCGCCCTGTTCGCGATGACTACATTGTTCAGTGTAGTGACATTGCCGGTGGAAATCAACGCCAGCAGCAGGGCCGTGAACTGGCTCGAGACCGCAGGGATAACGAACTACGAGACCAGGCCGATGTCCATTGACGCGCTCAAATGGGCTGCGTACACATACGTAATTGCTGCCATCGGCTCGATCGCAACACTTCTTTATTATATCGGAATCGCACGCAGGGACTGATGGAGAGCATTGACGAAAGATTCATGCGCGAAGCCATCCGGGAAGCACAGGCCGCAGCCGGCGAGGACGAGATTCCTATTGGGGCCGTCATCACGGCCGGTGGAAGAGTCATTGCCAAAGGCCACAACATGTCAGAGAAACTGCATGACCCGACAGCGCACGCCGAAATGATAGCGATCACTGCCGCCACTGAGGCAATGGGAGGCAAATATCTGAATGACTGCACTTTGTACGTCACGGTAGAGCCATGTCCGATGTGTGCTGCCGCATGTGCATGGGCCCAGCTCGGCAGAGTCGTCTACGGTGCTCCTGACCCGAAGCGCGGCTACTCCCTCTACTCTCCTTCCCTACTCCATCCCAAGACAGAAACCGCCGCAGGTATCCTTGCGGACACCTGCGGCGCATTAGTTTCCGACTTCTTCAAGTCCAAGAGGTAAGATTACTCTTCCGGATGCAGCAGGGAGTAAGCGGCTTTGGCGCAATTGATGCCGTCGATGGCGGATGATACGATTCCACCGGAATAGCCGGCACCCTCACCGCATGGGAACAGACCCGGGACCTGAGGACATTGGAGAGAATCCGGATCACGGACAATCCTCACTGGTGAGGAGGTCCTGGATTCGACTCCGAGAAGAAGTGCATCCTCGGTGTAATAGCCGCGCATCTTATTGTTTACCAATGGGAAAGCCTTCTGGAGACGGGATGCGACAAAGTCAGGGAGCAGCTCATGGAGAGGTGCTGACACCACACCCGGACGGTATGACGTTTCCGGCAATGTCCCGGATATCTGTTCCTCGCAGAAATCCACCATTCTCTGGGCCGGGGCGCAGAGAGAGTTGACATTACCCTCGGCATCAGGAACAGAATTGGCTGCTGAATACTCGAACATCTTCTTTTCCACGTCCTCCTGGAATCTGAGCAGGGAAAATGCCCCGTACTTGCGATACTCTTCAGGCACATCGTCCGGCTCGATAGAGACGACCACACCGGCATTGGCCCACCTGGAATTCCTGGCAGAATTGGACATTCCGTTCAGGACGGTGGCACCGCTTTCAGTAGCGGAAGGCACGAGGATTCCTCCAGGGCACATGCAGAATGAGAACACTCCCCTGTCGTCCACCTGCTCCACGAAAGAATACTCGGCTGCAGGCATGCCAGGCTCCCACTGTCCGCGATAACGGATACGGTTGATGAGGTCCTGCGGATGTTCCACACGTACTCCGAGGGCAAAACCTTTGGCCTGGAGGTCCCAACCCTTGCTGTCAAACAACTCATAAATATCCTTGGCGGAATGACCGGTGGCAAGAATGACCGCCCTGGACTTGTAAGTAACTGTTTCTCCGGACTCGGTATTTGCCGCGGTCACGGTGATGATTCCGTCTTCTGAACGCTCCATGTCAATCACTTTCGTATTGAAATGGTATTCTCCTCCGTGCTCCAGGATACATTCCCGGATATTCGAGACGAGACGGGGAAGTTTGTCGGTGCCTATGTGCGGATGGGAGTCAATCAGTATGGACGGGTCTGCCCCGAACTTCACGAACTGATGGAGGACCTCCCTGTTGTCACCGCGTTTGGAAGACCTCGTGAAAAGTTTGCCGTCGGAGAATGTGCCGGCACCGCCTTCTCCGTAACAATAATTGGAATCCGGATTCACAGCCCCGCTTCTTGACAGGCGTGCGATGTCCGGCTTCCTGCCGCTCACATCCTTGCCCCTTTCCAGGACGACAGGCTTGAGACCCAGGGTCAGAAGCTTGAGAGACGCGAACATTCCTGCAGGACCCGAGCCCACGACGATAACTGGCTCAGCATCTCCTACTTGCTGATATTCAGGGAGTTTATACTCTTCATATTCTTCGTATTTCCTGTAAGCCTCGATTCTGTAGCGGACAGTGACATCTCCACGGGCATCGATGGAGCGGTGCACGATATGACAATGCGCATCGGCATTGACCATTGTCGGCTGATAAGATTTGGTCGGGTCAATGACATTGATCACCGCATTGTGCCTTAGATGCAGCGCCTCCGCTGCCGCTGTACGTATGTCGTCCAGCCTCGGTTCTCTGCCCATGCGGCAGGAAACTTCAAATTCCACCATATATTATTTCATTTATTATGTTTCGGAAATTATTGCTTTTCAGAGAATTCATTGCTCAGTGCGGGCAAAAGGCCAACGCGTCAGAAATCCGCCATTCTCGAGACAGGGGCGACGTCAAGAGGGGTGCGTTCTCCATGCAGATAATGGTAATAGCCGGCTATGGCTATCATTGCAGCATTATCCGTAGTGAACTTGAACTCAGGCAGATACGTGTTCCAGCCCCTCTTCCGGCCATCTTCAGTCACTCGCTCCCGGAGTCCGCTGTTGGCCGATACTCCGCCGCCTATGGTAATCTCCTTGATTCCTGTCATCTTCGCCGCCTTCACGAGCTTGTCCATCAGGATGTCTATGAGAGCCTTCTGGAAACTGGCACAGATATCCTCCTTGTTCTTCTCCATGAAATCGGGGTCCTTGGCCATCTCGTCCCTTACGAAATACAGGAGTGAGGTCTTGATGCCGCTGAAGCTGTAGTCAAGTCCCGGGATGTGAGGCTTTGCGAACTTGAAGCGGTTCGGGTCACCGAGTTTGGCGAGCCTGTCAATGACAGGTCCTCCGGGATATCCCAGGCCCATCATCTTGGAACATTTGTCGAATGCCTCCCCTACGGCGTCGTCTATGGTCTGCCCGAGAATCTCGTAGTCCAAAGGGCTGTTCACCTTGACTATCTGGGAGTTGCCTCCTGAAACGAGAAGACAGAGATAAGGGAATTCCGGGTGACGGTTCTCCTGACCGTACTGCTTGACAAAACCGGCGAGGATATGTCCCTGGAGATGATTGACCATGACTATAGGGATGTCGAGGGATATGCTCAAGGCCTTGGCGAAAGAAGTCCCGACAAGAAGGGAGCCGAGCAGTCCCGGACCGCGCGTGAATGCTATGGCAGTCAAATCCCCGGGAGCCACACCGGCTTTCGCAAGAGCCTGGCTTACAACAGGTACGATATTCTGTTCATGCGCCCTTGAGGCAAGTTCCGGCACGACCCCGCCGAAATCCTTGTGAACCTGCTGGCTCGCTATCACATTGGACAACAGGTATCCGTCCTTGATAACTGCGGCCGAAGTATCGTCACATGACGACTCTATTCCGAGAATTATATCTGAATGTTCCATATATCAAAAATACAAGTTTCGCAAGTCGCTACTTGCTGCTTTTCAGAGGGCCATCGCTCAATGCGGGCAAAAAGGCCACCGCGCATTTTATATACGCTACCCTTTCCCTAAATCCCTTTCCCCGGGAAAGGGACTTCCCCTCGGCCTGAAGGCCTCAAAAGCAGTTGTTTCGCTCTGCGAAACTGAAGTCAAAAAGCTGAGGTCCTTGCGGACATTTCCTGCAAAGATAATCATTTAGATGCTGTTTTGAAACATAACTTGAGTGCAAAGTTGCAGTTCATTGCCGGATATTTATTAACTTTGTGAGATATGCCGGAGGGCTTCCGGAAGAGCACTTAAATTGGACAGGCTTATAAGAAAGGCAGCTAAAATATTATACCTCACAGGGATAGCATTGGTGACGATTATCATCGCCGCTTTCATTGCCGTACAGGCTCCCGGAGTCCAGACAAAGGCTGCGAGGAAGGCCATCTCCATGATAAGCGACAAGATTGACGGAAAGATAGTGGTCGGAAAGATTCACGCCAATCCGTTCAAGGCAGTGGTTATCAAAGATATAGCCATCATTGACACAAACCCTTTCATTGACAGCTCCGGCACCGTGGCCTGCGACACGCTCTTCCGCGCCGGATATATTACTGCCACATTCGGGATTAAGAGCCTGCTTGGCGGAGAGGGATTCCACCTGAACACGGCTACGGTCGAGAATGCCATGATGTACCTGTCCATCGAGCCCGGAGACAGCATCTCGGGCAGCAACAACCTCAAACGCATTTTCAGGCTGAAAAAGAGGACTGATGAAAGGGAGAAAAACGACAAGGAAGTCTTCTCCATATCCAAAGTCAGGATCAGGAACATGTCCTTCCTCATGGACAATTTCCGCAAGGACCCGTCCAAATTCGCCGACGGAGGAATAAACTGGTTCGACATGGAAGTGACGGACATCAACCTCAGCGGAAGGAAACTCAGGATGAAGGGACCGGTGATGTCCGGACTGTGCGACAGCCTCTCGTTCAGGGAGAAAAGCGGATATGAGTGCAGACGTATTTCCGGAGATGCCGAAGTCGGAAACGGAAAGACCTCCATAACCTCGCTGCATATCGCCGACAGGTGGTCCGACATCTATTTCCCGGAATTCGTGATGTCTTATGAAAATACAGCCTCCTGGTCTGAATTCGTCTCGGAAGTAAGGATGACAGGACATATAGACAGGAGTCATATCAGCATGGAGACGCTGGGATATTTTGCCCCGTCGCTGGCCGGGAAAACGATGGAAGCGGATCTGAACGGAGACGTGGACGGATTCGTGAACAACCTGGCCCTCAATGACATGAATATATCGACACCGGGACTTTCCGGGATGCTCAGCGGAACTGTGACCGGATTGCCTGACGTCAACGCGATGCGTATCTCAGCCGACATCAGAAGGCTCGGTTTCACCTCGGAAGGTCTCAATCAGTTCATCCGCGGATGGTCTCCGGCCACCGATATAGGAATGGGGCGTTTCTGCAAAGGCGAATGGCTGTCGTTCAGCGGAAGAATGAACGGCAGGCTGGACAATTTCAAGGTACGCGGAACCATAGGAGGAAACATAGGCAAGGTCAGCACCGACCTGACTGTCCGGAATCTCATCAACAAGGGCAGGCCGATGGACATAGGAGGAGAAATAGTTACTGACAATCTTAATGTGAGAAAGGTACTCGGCAGCGGGCCTGTCGGGGAATGCAGTCTCAGGACAGGGGCCACGGCCACCCTCGGAAGGGACACCACAGGACTCAGCATAGACTCGCTATTCGTGGACAAGCTCAACCTGAACAATTACGACTACTCCGGTTTAGCAGCAGCCGGCAAATTCAGCGGGAATACCTTCGACGGAAGGATCGTATGCAGCGACCCTAACCTGAATTTCCTGTTCCAGGGAATATTCACATTCTCAACGAGGACCAAGAACGCGATATACCAGTTCTATGCAAACCTTGGTTATGCAGACCTGCATGCTCTCAACATAGACAAACGCGGCATTTCACGTGTCAGTCTCAGCACACAGGCAAATTTCACGAGAATCAGCGGGGAGGACATCATCGGAAACATTGACATAAGGAACATCATGCTGGAAGACGAGCACGGAAAGCATGACGTCGGGGACATCGGCATTGCCTCGCTGAGCAACAATGACATCAACCGCATACGTTTCACCTCAGGATTCGCGGATGCGTCATATTCCGGAAGCAAGTTCCTCGCCAGTTTCATACGGGACATCCAGGCGGCCACGACCATGAAGTCCCTGCCGTCCCTGTACACCGGAGAGCAATGCGCATGGGAAAACAATCATTACGACCTTGCACTGAACTTCCACGACAGCAGGGACGTTCTTTCCTTCTTCGCTCCCGGCACTTATATTGCCGACAGCACTTCACTGAAACTCAAGATGGAGAGCGACGGCAATTTCAAGGCTGACCTCAAATCGGGAAGAATCGCATATCATGACAAATATATCAAGAACCTGAACCTTTCTGTCAGGAACCCTGACAGGTCAATCACAGCGGACCTCAAGGCCGGGGAAATCTCTGCAAATCCTCTGATAATGAAGGAGACAGGTCTGCGCATCAGTGCGGAGGACGATTCACTGGGAATCAGATACGCCTATGACAATTCCGGAGGGAAAGCGGACGGAAACAGAGGAGCCATGAATATCAACGGAAGGCTGTTCCGGAATGATGACGAAATCCTGGCTGCAAGTGCTGTTTTCCTTCCATCATCTATCAGATTCAATTCGACGGAATGGGACATCAGGTCCGGAGAACTTGTCTATGAAGGTGAAACGGCTGCAATTGACGGACTGACAATAACGGGCAGGAACCAGTCCATAAAGGTGGACGGAGGATGGGCGAAGGAAAAGAGCGACACCCTCGGCATTGTATTGGACAGATTCGGTCTGGAACTGCTCAACAGCGTGACATCCAAGGACATGGGCATAGCCGGAAGGGTAACTGGAAGGGCTATGATAGTATCGCCTACACGTGAAAGCGCCGGAATTCTGCTGAATCTGCTCTGCGACTCCACTGCCTTCGCGGGACGGGACATGGGAACATTGCGTCTCGCAAGCGTTTGGGAAGAAGAATCGCGCAAATTCAACATCGTCTGCAGGAATCTCCTCGAAGGACGGCAGACCATCAACCTGATGGGAGACTATTATCCGTCTTCAAAGGAAATCCATGGGAATCTTGACCTTGCGGGGACCGACCTCGGCTATGCATACCCGTTCCTGAACACCGTATTTTCAGATATCGGAGGTGCAGTCTCAGGCAAGCTGAGTTTCAGCGGACCTGTGTCTTCTCCTGAGGTGGAAAGTTCCGGGCTGACTCTCGATCAGGCAAAACTGAAAGTGGCATTCACCGGAGTGGAATACACGGCATCCGGGCCTGTCAGTCTGAATTCATCAGGAGTGACGTTCGAAAAGGTGGACATATCCGACAAATACGACGCCGGTGGCACTGTGAGCGGGGGTATCGGATGGGATCACTTCAAGGACATGCATTTCAACACTCACCTGGATTTCAGCAGAATGCTCGTCCTGGACACCGGAGAAGCGGACAATTCCACATTTTACGGCAATCTGTATGCAACCGGGAACATGGACATCACAGGTCCAATGAACTCCCTCCTGCTAAGCGCAACAGCCAGGACGGCAAAGAGCGGAGCCCTGCACATACCGCTGGGCGGGGCTGAATCTGCAGGCATATCCAATCTGTTGACTTTCAAGGAGCCTGAAAGAATCAAGGTGGTGGACCCGTACGAGGAGCTGATGAAGAAGCTCAAGACCAAGGAAAAGAAGCACAGCGATTTCGCCGTCAGGTTAAGGGTGACTGCGACTCCGGAGGTTGAGGCCGACATAGAGATTGACAAGACTTCCGGGAACGTGCTGACAGGAAGCGGAAACGGCCTGATTGACCTGGACATCCATCCGAGCAGAGGAGTCTTCAACATCAACGGCAACTATAACATCACGCAGGGCAATTTCCATTTCGTGGCCCTCGGAATAGCCAAGAGGGATTTCAGCATTCTGGACGGCAGCACCGTCAGGTTCAACGGAGATGTGATGGACAGCGACCTGGACATCAACGCCGTATACAAGACGAAGGCATCAATAGGCACTCTCATCGCAGACACGACTTCCACCGCTACGAGAAGGTTGGTGGAATGCCAGATATCCATCAGCGACAAGATCCGTAATCCGCGGCTCGGCTTTGCAATAAACATCCCGGACCTCGACCCTACGACTCAGGCAAGGGTGGAATCCGCCCTAAACACTCAGGACAAGGTGCAGAAACAGCTTCTGGCCCTGCTGATAACGAACAGTTTCATTCCTGACGAGCAGTCCGGAGTAACGAACAGGAGCTCATCCACATTGTATTCGAATGTCACGGAAATCATGGCCGGTCAGTTGAACAACATACTTCAGAAGCTGGACATCCCGTTGGATTTCGGCTTCGACTATCAGCAGAACATGAGCGGCACGGACATTTTCGACGTGGCCTTGTCCACCGCCCTGTTCAACAACAGGGTAATCGTGAACGGAACCCTTGGCAACAGGCAGTTCGACACCGGCAGTTCGGGCAGCGAATTCGTCGGAGACCTGGACATTGACGTCAAGCTCACCAAATCAGGAGAGCTGAGACTGAATCTGTTCTCACATTCTGCCGACCAGTACACTAACTATTTGGACAACTCCCAGCGAAACGGGCTCGGACTCACTTACCAGAAGGAATATGACCGCACCGGGGATTTCTTCAGGAATCTGTTCAAGGGCCGGAAGAAACGACAGGAGGCAGAAGCCGCAAGGCAGCAGGAGCTGATGAATCAGGAGAAAGTGAAAATCGTCATCGGGCCTGACGGGGCCGGTGACAAAAAAAGGAAGAAAAATGCAAAATGACGTGAAAGGAAGGCTTTTCCTCATACCCTCCCCTCTCGGGGACAATGACCCTCGTGAAGTGATTCCGGACGGGGTCCTGGCAATGCTTCCTCGGCTTAAGGTATATGTTGTGGAGGCTGTACGGACTGCCCGCAGGTATCTGTCTGCAGCCGGGCTGAAAGGCCATATACAGGATCTGGAATTCCATGAACTTAACGAGCATACCACGGCAGCTGAGGTGGAGGCCCTGATACCGTTGTTCGATGGAGGCCGGGATGTGGGACTCATCACGGAGGCAGGATTGCCAGCAGTAGCGGATCCTGGCTCGCAGCTCGTGAGACTCTGCCACCGTCACGGGATTGAAGTGGTACCTATGTCCGGGCCTTCATCCCTGATGCTGGCACTCATGGCATCCGGAATGAACGGACAGTCGTTCGCATTCATGGGATATCTCCCGGCGAAGACTGACGAGCGCAGGCAGGCCCTGAGGACTTTGGAGAAGCATTCTGCCGCAGCCCGGCAGACAAAAATCTTCATTGAAACACCTTATAGGAACGATTCGCTGCTGGCCGACATCCTTTCGGTCTGCCAGCCTTCAACGGAATTGTGCATTGCTGCTGACATCACCCTTCCGGATGCCTCCATCCACACCAGGACAGTGAGCGAGTGGAAGCGATGCAACACCGTGATAGGCAAGCGCCCTTGCGTCTTCCTGATACTTGCACATTGAAATGAAACCCATGAAAGCATCATATATTACATTAGGCTGCAAACTGAATTATGCCGAGACGGCGACCTACGAACGCGGATTCCTGAAAGCCGGATTCGAGACCGTGCAATGGAACGGAAAGGCGGACCTGTACGTGGTGAACACCTGCTCGGTGACGGGCCAGTCGGACCGCAAATCAAGGAACATCATACGCAAGCTTCACAAGACATCACCCGGGGCCGCAATCGTGGTGACTGGCTGCTATGCCCAGCTCAGGAGACAGGAGGTGGAAGCCATAGAAGGGGTCAGCTTAGTGTTCGGCTCGAATGAGAAAAGCCATTTGGTATCAGACACCATCGCATTCCTCGAAGGCAGGAAGGCTGCTGCCGGGATGACTGACGGAGCATATTCAGATGAGATTTCCGGAGATGTATTTGCAGCATTTTCCGGCGGTGAGGAGCGGACGCGGGCATTCCTCAAGATTCAGGACGGGTGCGACAATTTCTGCGCATACTGCACCGTGCCTTTCGCAAGAGGCCGCAGCCGCAGCATCAGCATGGAGGAGGCCGTCGGAAATGCCGAAAAAATCGCCGCTTCAGGGATCAGGGAAATAGTGCTGACAGGTGTGAACACGGGAGATTTCGGAAGGCGCTCAGGAGAGAGTTTCCTGGAACTGCTCAAGCGGCTCAACGCCGTGGAGGGGATAGAACGCTACAGGATATCATCAATCGAGCCGAACCTGATTACGGAAGAGATTGTGGACTGGATAGCTTCGGGGACCAAGTTCCAGCCGCATTTCCATATCCCCCTTCAAAGCGGCAGCGATACCATATTGAAAGATGTGGGCAGACATTATGACACGGCCTTCTTCTCTGAAAGAATCGACTACATACGCAGGAAGATGAATCCTTCACCGGGAGAGAGGAACGCAGACGGGACACTCAAGCCATCCGTATTTTTCGGGATTGACGTGATTGCCGGACTTCCTGGAGAGACTGACGAGCTGTTCATGGAGACATACAATTTCCTGAAAGACAGGATACGTCCTGCATTCATCCACATCTTCCCGTACTCAAAGAGGCCTGGAACGAGGTCGGCCCTGAGAAAAGACCAGGTTCAGGACTGCGTGAAGACCAAGAGGGTGGAAATGCTCGAAAACCTGTGCCGGGAGCTTCATGACGAGTTCACCGCATCCCAGAAAGGGGTGAAGGAGAAGGTGCTTTTCGAGGACAGCTGCCACGACGGAATGATGGGCGGATATACCGGAAACTACATCCGGGTAGAGAGGCCATGGGACCCCGGACTCGCCGGTAAAATCGTGGAGGTGACATTATGAATGCAAGACTGACTTTTCTCGGGACGGGAACCTCCCAGGGAGTTCCGATCATAGGATGCCACTGCCGGGTATGCCGGAGCAATGACTTGAGGGACAAGCGCCTGAGGTCATCCGTACTTGTTGAATACGGAGGCCTGAAAATACTGGTGGATGCAGGACCGGATTTCAGGACACAGATGCTGAGCCGGGATGTGTCACATCTGGACGCGATTCTCCTTACACACGACCACCGGGATCATACGGGCGGTCTGGATGACGTCCGTTCGCTGAATTATATAGACCAGCGTGCGGCAGAAATATATTGCGAGCCGAAAGTCCTTGATTCCCTGAAGGAAAGCTATAGCTATGTCTTCGCAGAGGACAAATATCCGGGGGCGCCTGAATGGAGAATTCACATCATCGGTGAGGAGCCGTTTTTCGTGGAGCCGGCCGACGATGACACGAGGCTCGTATGGGTGCACGACCGGGGTTATTGCTACCGCAGACCTGACGGAAGCCTGATTCCTACAGGTGAAAGAAGATGCACTGAAGCTGAGACGGTGAATGAGCCATACAGCCCGGACGGCGGGCCGTCTGGCAATGCAGTATCATCCACCGGGAAAGGAGTGGAGATAATCCCCGTGAGAGGAATGCACGACAAGATGCCTGTCCTGGGATTCCGTTTCGGGAACATAGCCTATCTCACCGACATGAGTTCGATTCCTGAGAGCGAGTTCAGGAAACTTCGCGGGCTGGAGCATGTCACCCTGAATACCGTAGGCTACAAGCCTCATCATTCGCATTTCTCTCTGTATCAGGCTATTGACATTGCCCGAAAAATAGGTGCAAGGCATACGTGGCTCACTCATCTTTCGCACGCCTTCCCTTCCTGGCCGGATTTCACGACCGACCTGAAGAAACTCGCCCCGGACATCGACATTCTCCCGGCCTATGACGGGCTGGTTATAGAAGGCTGAGTCACCGGTACTGACGGTGTATCGTTTTGCATGATTTTTTTCTTGCAAATACGAATCCGATGTCATAGATTTGCAGCATGACTGAGGGCATGACATATCCTATGAGCAGGTTTCTGTGGCTTGTAACCATGGAATGCACAGCTTCCCGACAGTCCTGACAGATATAACTCCCGGCAAGGATTCCCTGCCGGGTCTTTTATTTTCCGCAATTCTGATTTAATCACCAATATTGTCATTTATGAAAAAAATCGAGGCGGTCATCCGGCGGACAAAGTTCGAGGAGACCAAAGAAGCACTCATTGAGAACGGCGTGGAGTGGTTCTCTTATGTGGAAGTCCGGGGAGCCGGGCATGCAAGGAACAGGCGGTCCTACCGCGGTGTCATTTACGAGACAGACATCATCGAACGCATGATGCTCATCCTGATTGTGCGGGATGAACTCTGCGAGAAAGCATTGGACACGATTTTCCAGCATGCCCGGACAGGCGAAATCGGAGACGGACGAGTCTGGGTGTCGGATATCGACCATTACTACAGTATCCGAACCGGAAGAAGTGACGAAAACATCAACAACAAACGAATTTAACGAACTGGACAATGAACGGAACAATAGACATAATGTCACTTACAGACAGCCTTTCCACATCGGTGGACACTATATGGGTGCTTCTCGCCTCGATTCTTATTTTCATGATGCAAATGGGCTTCGCAACTGTCGAAGCCGGCTTCACAAGGGCCAAGAACACGGCCAACATATTGATGAAGAATCTCCTGGACTTCTGTTTCGGGACATTGCTTTTCTGGCTTCTGGGTTTCCGGCTGATGTTCGGGGCCGATGCCTTTGCGGGCCTTCTCGCCAATCCTTTCTGTCTCGGGGAATGCATACCTGGCAATATTCCGCAGACCGCTTTCCTCATTTTCCAGACAATGTTCTGCGCCACCACCGCCACCATTGTTTCAGGTGCAATGGCTGAAAGGACCGAATTCAGCGGATACCTTGCCTATTGCATACTGATTTCCGCCATAGTATATCCTGTTGCAGGTCATTGGGCCTGGGGCGGAGGATGGCTGAGCCGTATCGGATTCCATGATTTCGCAGGCTCGGCAGTCGTACATTCGCTCGGAGGATGGACAGCCCTTGTAGGTGCGGCGACAGTGGGCCCGAGGATAGGTAAATATGTCAACGGCAAGCCACGCGCAATTCTCGGTCACAATCTGACATTCGCCACCCTCGGTGTATTCATCCTGTGGGCCGGATGGTTCGGGTTCAATCCTGGAAGCACATGCGGGATTGCCTCTCCTGACCAGCAGATGACGGCATCCGCAGCATTCATGAACACCAATCTCGCTGCGGCTGCAGGAGCCGTGTCCGGTCTGATAATGTCCTGGTCGCTTTACGGAAAACCTTCCCTCTCTCTTTCGTTGAACGGAGTGCTTGCCGGACTCGTTGGAATAACGGCAGGCTGTGACGTCGTGAGTCCATCCGGGGCAATGTGCATAGGAATCCTCTGCGGCGTAACCATGGTGCTTGCCGTACATTTCTTCGATGCAATAGTCAAGATAGATGACCCTGTTGGAGCCGTTTCAGTTCACGGTGTGTGCGGCTCTCTCGGAACGGTCCTGACAGGATTGTTTGCAACAGACGGAGGGCTCTTCTATGGAGGCGGCTTCAGGATGCTGGGAGTACAGACGGCCGGAGCGCTGGCTTATGCTCTCTGGGGAATTGTCTGCGGCCTTGCAGTATTCACAGCCGTAAAGAAGACGATTGGTCTCCGTGTCGATGCGAGGATTGAAGAGGACGGACTCGACTACTACGAGCACGGAGAGACCTCTTACAACAGTTAGGCCCGGGAGGAATGCCCGGATGCTGCCATTGCAGCCTTTTCTTCGGCGATTATCTTCTCCATTTTCTCATATCCCGTGGCAGGACGGTTCCAGAGCAATGCCAGGATAGCGGCGCCTACGAGACCGAATATGACTGAAAGCAGGAATACCATGTTCCAGCCGTGAGCGCTTTCCGCAATAGCTCCGAACACGATTCCCGACACGATCGGGGAAAGATAGCAGAACAGTCCGCAAATACCGTTGGCGGTCGCAGCAGCCCTCTTGGTAGCCTGGTTCGAGCAGGCGATTCCGAGAAGGGCCTGCGGGCCGTAAATGAAGAATGCCGAAAGGACGATGAATGTCACAGTCAGGAAAACATTGTCGGCAGGTGCGAGCCAGAACACCAGCATGCAGAGAGCCGCAAGAAGTGTGCATATTGCGCTGGTACGGACTGCCCTGCCCTTGAAGAACCTGTCGGTCACCCAGCCGGCCAGAAGCATTCCGAGGATTCCGCCGACTATCTCCATTGCACCTACCACGCTCGCTGCCACTGTGATGTCCAGGCCCTTGTATTGTGTAAGAATGGTCGAGCCCCAGTCGAGGATGGTGAACCGGATGATATAAACGAAGAAGTCAGCTATGGAGATAATCCAGATGACAGGATTCCTGAGAACCATTTCCCTGATGCTCCTGCGGTATATTCTCCTGGTCAGTTCCGGGCTTTCTTCCTCCACAGTTTTCGCCTGGCCGTCAGCATTTTCCGCTGCGTCAATCTCCTCCACGGAAGGCAGGCCAATCGATGCAGGCTCGTTCCTCAGCCCGAAGAATATCATGGCGGCACCGAGGATGGCGAGGATTGCAGGCACCCAGAAGCACCATTGCCATGCGGCATTGGTATATTTGCCGAGAATGGCACCTACAAGCAGGGCGAGAAGTCCGGCTCCGATGGAGTGTGACGCATTCCAGAGAGACTGTTTGGTGGCGAGTTCTGAAGGCCGTATCCAGTAAGCCATGAGTGACGAGCAAGGAGGATAGCCCATTCCCTGAAGCCATCCGTTGACGAGCCAAAGGGAACCCATGAGATAGATGAATCCGATGGTGGCCTTCCCTTCAGCGTCGAGTACCGTGAAGAAGGCATTCACGTCAGGAATGAATCCGATGGCAATATTGACCAAGGCGGACAACAGCAGTCCAAGG
This sequence comes from Candidatus Cryptobacteroides sp., assembly GCA_051869955.1. Classification (GTDB taxonomy): domain Bacteria; phylum Bacteroidota; class Bacteroidia; order Bacteroidales; family UBA932; genus Cryptobacteroides. The sequence continues at coordinate 4,389 of JBJEBJ010000052.1, read as the reverse complement.
GCCATGAGTCCTTTCTTGTTGGAAATCCTGTCGGAGAGGAATCCGTTGACAAGACGGGAGATGCCGTAGATGACTCCGTTGAGTGTAAGGAACAGGCCCAGACGGGTCTTGGTGATTCCGAGCTCGGCTTCAAGCGCCGGCATAGCAATGCTGAAATTTTTCCTGACGAAATAAAAGAGCGCATAGCCTATCATCAGGATGATAAGGGTGCGCCACTGCCAATAATTGTACTTCTTCGCTGTTTGCTGGTCCATTATATTCCGTTTTTTAGAAACGGAGGTAAATATACGTCAAAAACGTTACATTTCAAAGGAGATTGTCCGCCACTTCCACGATTGAGGTGGCCCTGAGGAGGCCGGGATGGTCATATTCCTCCACGATTTCGTGCTGCCAGGTCATTTCCGCCGGGATGTAAATGCCTTTGCCTCCAATCTTCAGGACCGGGTCGATGTCGGACTTGAAGGAATTGCCCACCATCAGCATTTCCGAAGGAGCAATCCCGAGTCTTGCACACAGGTCGGAATAGACCCCGGGAACCTTCTCGGAGACAATGTCCACGAGGTCGAAGAAATGGCCGAGTCCGGAACGGCGCAGTTTGTTTTCCTGCTCGAGAAGCTCCCCCTTGGTCAGGAGGGCGATTCTGTATCTGCCTGATTCACTGAGTCGTGCAAGGGTTTCGACGACTCCAGGGAGCGGCGTTGCCGGATTGCGCATTATCCTTCGTCCGGCCTCCTCGATGCGCAATATCTGCCCTGCCGTGGCACGTCCGCCGCTGACCCTGACGGCGGTTTCTATCATCGAGAGACAGAATGCCTTGGACCCGTAACCGAGTTCCGGCATATTGTCCATCTCCGTACGGAACAACTCATTAGCGAGCCATTCCCTTTCCCCGAATTCCGCAAGGACATCGAAACATTCCTGCTCTGCCGCCCTGAACAGCGGCTCATTGCTCCACAGCGTGTCATCCGCATCGAAGACCACCGCCTTGATATTGTCGTATTCTTTATTCATAAGGCGCAAAGATACCAAATCGCTTTGGAAAAATGCAGCGAAAAAGGTATTTTGTAGCTTCATTCAGGGCTCCGAGTCGTACACCGCCTTTGGAACAACCTGATATACAACCTGCCTCTCGGCATCCGTGAGTTCTTCAAGCGATTTGCCGAAGACTTCCGCCGAGAACCCTTCCCGAAGTTCCGTATAGGCCGTGGCAATGAGATTCATCACCTTGGTATAGTGCTCGTAGGAACTTCCCTGCTCACACTCAAATGCAACGAGGGCATTGCTGACTTTGAACTTCCTCAAGGAACCGTCAGGCATGGAAACCGCCCGTTCCGTGGCATCAGGAAGATTCGTGTCCCCACCCGGATTTGAGATAATTTCCTTCAGTAGGTCAATTTCCTGCCTGCAAAGAGCTTCATCATCAAGGGAGCCCTTGATGGAAATACCGGCGAGGAGCAGGTCTCCGGCAGCATTCAGCTTCATTGTCACCAGATTGCGTCGGCTCACCCTGGTGACTTGAACAACCAGCTGAGGATAGTCATTCTTGGCCGGAGGGAGGTATCTTGCAAAAGAGCCATTTCCGCTTTCATACCTGATTTTCAATGCCCTGACATTGCGGAGCTCTTCCTTTATATCAGTGATGATTCCCATCGGGACATTCTCATCAGCATCGATGGAGACAGTGGCGGTTCTCATATCTTCACCTTCATAGAAAGCCTCTACGGCTGCACCTATCTGATTGATTTCCGTGAGTTCCCCGTTGCAATATACAGAATGGGAGCCTTCCTTCTCCGGGTTTTCCGTGATCTTTAACTGAAATACCCGGGGTTCATTCCGGCCTGAAACGGACTCGGCCAGGTCCTGATTCCTTACACCGCAGCCGAATGCAAAGAATACGGCAGCGATTACCGGCAGTGCGGCAGCGAGCCTGATCCAGGCCCCTTTGCCAAGATGTGCCTGAGTCATCATGGTGAATCTCTGTTTTGTCAATGAATGATTCAACCCGCAGGTAATGTCCGGATAATATCCGAAGAGTTGCTTGAATATGGTCGTCCTGTATGTGTCAAGAGCCCATCCTTCATCGAGAACATCCTTGTCCGCCTCCCATTCCTGCACCTCTTCCAGATCCTTTCCAGCCATCCGGAAGAACGGATTGAACCAGAATACCGAACGCAGGACAGACATGAACAGGCGCTCGTATGAATGACCGTGTCGCACATGGCTCGCCTCATGGGAAAGAATCTGGCTGCGTTCCCCGGGCTCATAGTTGAATCCGATGAAAATTGTCCTGAAGAAAGAGAACGGAGTCCCGACTTCCTCGTTTTCCGCAAGCACATAATCGTCTGTATATGTGAGGCTTGAACGCCTGCGGAGCCTGGCTATCCGGACTGTTCCGTACATGACGAGACCTAAGGAGAGCATGACAGCGAGGATATAGACAGACAAAGCAGTCAGGACTGCAGCCTTCTTGAGTCCGGCCAATTTTCCCGCTGATGGGGAATCATCGGTATTTCCTGTTGCGATACCGGTCTCATCCACAACCCCGTCAAAATCCACAGGAACAAGTTTCACCGTAATCCTGTCATCCGGGTACAACGGCACATTCAAGGCAGGTATGACGGCGGCAAGCAACATTGACGCAAGAATGAATGCCCTGCACAGGCCGAAACTGACCTTGCGAGCTATCAGCCAGCGATATATGACCATGAACAATCCACTGGCGACAATCACTTCCAATATGTAACTGAGAACTGGCATGGCTACTTTTTCCCGTTAAGAATCCTGAGTATCTCGTCTGTCTCTTCCACGGAGAGGGATTCCCGTGAGGAGAAAAAGTTCACAAGGCGGCTGACCGATCCGTCGAAGAAATTGTCGAGGACAGTCTTCATATAGGTATTGGTATATTCCTCCTTCCCCACGACCGGGTAATACTCGTATGTCCTTCCGTAAGCCTTGTGCGACACGAACCCCTTGTTTTCGAGGATGCGCACTATCGTGGATACAGTGTTATACGCCGGTTTCGGCTCCGGCATTTCCGCAAGGATGTCGTGGACAAGCACCTTCTCCTTCTGCCAAATGACCTGCATTACCTCCAGCTCAGCCTTCGTGAGCTCCTGAGGCCTTTTTCTCAATGATTCTCCCATGTTTATTTTCATTAACGGGAACAAAGGTAAAACTAATATTTTAATTTTACAACTAAATCTTTAGTTAATGCAATATAACATTATTTCAAATCTTTTTGTACTTTTGTGCGAAAATCCGTTGCGGTATTAACTTGAGTGCCCACATAATGAAATTTGACGAGTACTATAGGCAATATTATGGAAGAATCGTTGCTTTCGCAAGATCTTATGTCATTGATGAAATGGCAGCACAGGATATTGCCGCTGACTCATTGACAAAGCTTTGGATACATCTGAAGGGCAATCCGGACGCAGACATCCACCACTGGCTGTTCGTTATTGTGAAAAACCTCTGCCTGGATTATCTGAAGCATCAGAGAATCAAGCAGAAGGCTCTTGCCGAAGTGTCATTGTGGCGGATTCAGGACATGGACTTCAAAATATCATCCCTGGACAGATACGGACATGATTACGTGGCTTCAGGAGAAATACGGAGAATCGTCTGCAGAGTTCTGGACAAGCAGAATGCCAGGACTAAAAGTATATTCATCATGAGCAGAGTCCACGGAAAGAAAAACCGCGAAATTGCAGATGCGACGGGACTCTCGGAGAAGAATATTGAATATCATATCACCAAGGTCTTGAAGGCGCTGAGGATTGCGCTGAAAGACTACCTGATGGTATTCTTGATTTTCGGATTATTGGAATTATTTGTACAAGTATATGACAGACATGAAGAAACCGCTACTTATCTTCAGCATTTTACTGATTGCACTTCCCCTTTCCGCACAGAACCCGGCATGGAATCTCGAAGTTGAGGCATCAGAGCTCAATCTCGCAGGCAAGGCATTCTGCGACACACCTAACCCTTATCACAGAATCGACACGTGCCGTTTCAAAGGGTTCACTAAGTCAGAGAATATGCAGTGCCGCTGCGCTGCCGGTCTCGCTGTGCTCTTCACGACAGATGCTGATGCCATAGGAGTGAAGCTCGACTTCGAGCAGGCAAGCGGAGACTCCTATCGATCATACAGAGGGTTTGACCTATATATCAGGAAAGACGGGGAATGGCTCTGGGCCGGAATGAATGATTTTTCCAGCACTCACAGAGACAAGGAGAAAATACGTACGCTTGTAAAGAACATGGCGGCAGGAGAGAAAGAGTGCCTGCTCTATCTCCCGCTTTACACTGATATCAGATCATGCAGGGTCTGTGTAAATAGTACCGCAAAATTCCACCACCAAAATAATTGAAAAAGGGACCATA
>JBJEBJ010000051.1:0-2214 GCA_051869955.1 Candidatus Cryptobacteroides sp. | reverse complement strand
TACACGACTACACCTAAGAAACCTAACTCAGCGATGCGTAAGGTTGCCCGTGTACGTCTGACGAACTCCAAAGAGGTCAACGCATACATCCCGGGAGAGGGCCACAACCTCCAGGAGCACTCAATCGTGCTCGTAAGAGGCGGTCGTGTGAAGGACCTCCCTGGTGTACGTTACCACATCCTTAGAGGAGCTTTGGATACCGCTGGCGTAGAAGGCAGGACACAGTCCCGTTCACTCTACGGAGCCAAGAGGCCAAAGAAATCTAAGAAGTAATTTTCATTACTAATTTTCACTTTAATTTTTCACAACAATGAGAAAATCGAAGCCTAGAAAGAGGATTCTACTTCCTGATCCTAAGTTTCACGATGCAAATGTAACCCGCTTCGTGAATAATCTTATGCTGCAGGGGAAGAAGAGTATCGCGTATTCTATTTTTTACGATGCCATTGACATGGTAGGCGAGAAGATGAAAGATTCTGACAAGGCTCCTCTAGATATTTGGAGGAAAGCTCTCGAGAACGTCACCCCGCAGGTCGAGGTGAAGAGCCGCAGGGTCGGCGGAGCTAACTTCCAGGTGCCTACGGAGTTGAGACCGGAAAGGAAGATTTCCGTTTCAATGAAGAACCTGATTCTTTACGCCCGCAAGCGTTCCGGCCACTCCATGGCAGAAAAACTTTGTGCTGAAATCGTAGCCGCTTACAACAACGAGGGCGGTGCTTACAAGAGAAAAGAAGACATGCACAAAATGGCAGAGGCCAACAAGGCATTTGCACATTTCCGTTTCTAATCCCGTTGACGAATGGCAAAAAGAGATCTTAAATTCACCAGGAACATCGGTATCATGGCTCACATTGATGCCGGTAAGACAACCACTTCTGAGCGTATCCTTTATTACACCGGAAAGATCCACAAGATCGGTGAGGTGCATGACGGAGGCGCTACCATGGACTGGATGGTTCAGGAGCAGGAGAGAGGTATCACCATCACTTCTGCGGCTACCACGGCGTTCTGGCATTACGGCAACGACGTGTATCAGCTGAACCTGATCGACACTCCGGGCCACGTGGATTTCACCGTCGAGGTGGAGCGTTCGCTCCGTGTTCTTGACGGAACCATCGCAACATTCGATGCCGTAGGACGTGTACAGCCTCAGTCAGAGACCGTATGGCGTCAGGCAGACAAGTTCGGTGTGCCGAAGATTGCTTACGTCAACAAGATGGACAGGGTGGGAGCAGACTTCCTCGCCTGTGTCCAGGACATCAAGGACAAACTCGGAGCAACGGCTGTTCCTATCAGCCTTCCGATCGGTGCCGAGGACAAGTTCATCGGTATCGTTGACCTTATTGACAGAAAAGCCATTGAATATGTGGCTGATGACACTGTAGTCAACAATTTCCGCGAGATTCCTATTCCGGAAAACATGAAAGGCGAGGTCGAGCTGTGGAGAGACAGGCTTGTCGAGGCTGCAGCCGAGTGTGACGAGACCCTCATGGAGAAATACTTCGAGGATCCTGAGTCCCTCACCAAGGATGAGATTATCGCAGCTATCCGCAAGGGTACCATCGCGATGAAGATTGTCCCTGCAACCTGCGGTTCTTCTTACAAGGACAAAGGAGTGCAGTTCCTCATCGACGCTGTTGTTCGTTATCTGCCTTCACCTCTTGATGTCGGTGCAGTGAAAGCTACCGATGCCAGGACAGGTGAGGAGACTTCAGTGAAGCCTTCAGCAGCCGAGCCGTTCGCAGGACTCGTGTTCAAGATTGCTACTGACCCGTTCGTGGGCCGTCTCGCATATGTAAGGGCTTATGCAGGCCGTCTTGATGCAGGAACATACGTGCTCAACACACGTACCGGCAAGAAAGAGAGGGTTGCACGTCTTTATCAGATGCACTCCAACCACCAGAATCCTATCGACTTCGTCGAGGCAGGTGACATCTGCGCTGCAGTAGGTTTCAAGGACCTCCGTACAGGAGACACCATCTGCGCCGAGGATCATCCTGTTACCCTCGAGGCAATGGAGTTCCCGGATCCGGTGATCGGAATCGCAGTCGAGCCTAAGACCCAGAAAGACCTTGAGAAACTCGGTGTTGCTCTCGGCAAGCTTGCTGAGGAGGACCCTACCTTCACAGTCAAGTCAGACCATGAGACCGGCCAGACAGTCATCAGCGGTATGGGTGAGCTTCACCTCGACATCATCGTTGACCGTCTCCGCCG
>JBJEBJ010000050.1:0-2228 GCA_051869955.1 Candidatus Cryptobacteroides sp. | reverse complement strand
CCTAATCTCAACAAATCGGGACTAATTGCAATACGTGCTTCAGCGGAGGCTTACTGCGTAGATTGTAAGTATATATATTCATTCCGATGAGAGGCTGGATTATGAAGATTGGATTGCTTTCACGTTATTTCTCCTGTGGGATTGCCTTGGCGTTTGTGCTGGCGGCATGCTCCGGGGAGCCTGTGTATCCTGATGATGAACCGGGTAATACCGATCAGCCTCAGGAGGTTCCGGAGAAACCGGGGGAGTCTGAAGATTCTGGAGACTCTGGGTCCACGGGTGATTCGGGGACAACAGGTGATTCAGGGTCGACGGGAGAATCGGGTTCGACAGGAGATTCGGGCTCGACGGGAGATGACCCTTCCGGCAATGTTGAGGTGACGCCACAGGACTGGCTCTCGTTCATTGATGACGGGGCCATTGTCTCGCAGCTTTCCCTTCCGGGTACCCATGATGCGGCTACTTCGACATGTACGGTGGCTGCCGGGAAATGCCAGGTGCTCACGATTGCCCAGCAGCTTGAAACCGGAATCAGAGTGTTCGATCTGCGTCCGACGATGGATGACAATTCGACATTGGGCAATATCTATCACAGTATTCTCGACACCGGCGTGTCAATGTCGGATGCGATGACCGTGTTCGATTCCTACCTGACGGATCATCCGGGGGAGTTCGTGATAGTCATAATGCGCTATGAGTCTGACAGACAGATATTTTCCAAGATTGACGAATCGTATTACAAGGCTGCCATGCGCGCATTCCTGTCTTCGGACCCGCATTATCAGGCGAGGAAGGCCGCATTCAGCAAGAATCTTACGGTAGGGGAGCTGAGGGGCAAGATCCTGATACTTTCGCGCAATGACCTTTCTGCAGATTCTTCCTGCGAGACTGCCTATACCGGCTGGAATCATGGCAATACCGCCGGGGCCTATACTACGGTTACCGGTACCGGGGGCATGGCGAGAATTTTCGTGCAGGATATGTATTCTCCATCCCAGAATGACAATTCTTCGGATGACGATTTCCTCGCGAAGAAGAAGGAACTGGTCTGCGCGATGATGGACATCTCGGCTTCTTTCCGCACTGGTGATGTCTATGCAAATGCCTGGATGATAAACTATTGCTCCGGCTACGTGGGCTCAGCCCTGAGCTCTGACGCCTATGCCCGCAATGCTGTATCGACGAACCGGGCTGCCTATGAATACCTCACAGGCGATTCGAACAAGACCGGTTTCGCAGGTATGATAATGATGGACTACGCCGGTCCGTCCGTCTACTCTGTCTCCGGCTCCGATTTCTCCGTCTCCGGTGACATTCTTACACAAGCCATCATCGACAACAATTTCAGGTTCTGATAGCTCCTTCATGTCATCCCGGCTGCAGTAAGCATCTCCTTGATGACGTATAGCCCCAAGCCGATGATCGGAGTACCTTTGCTCATTGCCCGCTCAGCTCGGGATATTACTCTGCTTGCTTCGCTCGAGACACTACTCTTACTCAGACCTTCCAGCAAATCATCGCGCGAGCAAATGTAGCTCCTGCAGCGTAGAACGGGTTTTCTCCCGCGCGATGGTATCAAAATGATGTGATCGCGCGAGCAAATCATGGCTACATTGCACAGAACAGCGATTTGCTCGCGCGATGATTTGCTCGGAGGAACTGATCGGGATGCAGTTCCTCTTTGTCAGTTAGTTCATCCTGCCGTATTTCATTTCGTCACCGTTGGCGTCATACTGTTTCCGCTTCCCGACAGGGGGCTCCTTTAGGGTGATTTTCACGACGGAGGTGCGATGTAGACTTCTCGTGACCGCCTCCTCGAATCCGTCCATCCGGTCCGGAAGGAATCTCTCGCAGATTGCCTTCAGGGCCTCTTTCTTCATGTCTTCCGCCTCGACGATTTCCGCTGTCCCGTAGGCTGTAGCCGACTGGAATTCAAGAGTGAAACTCCCGTCTTTCGGCCCACGCAGCGGCCTGCATTTCGTCACGGCCGACAGGAACACTCTCGGATTTGCCCTCAGTATGTCCAGTTTCTTGCCTTCCGTGGCGCAATGGAACCAGAAAGTCTTCTCGTCAGTGCGCACAAGCGACAACGGCAACCCGTAAGGAGTTCCGTCCTCCCCGGTCATGCTCACCGTTATATAAGGTGCCTTGTCGAACACCTCCAATGCCCATTTATAATCACGCAAACGAATCGTGCCCATTCTCAAAACGAAACGTGCCACAACCTC
>JBJEBJ010000049.1:0-48488 GCA_051869955.1 Candidatus Cryptobacteroides sp. | reverse complement strand
GAAAATATTAACATCTAAAATTATTTTCTGTGTCTACTTCTCGCGCGCGGTACAGTCTACTTCTCGCGCGCGGTACATTGGTTATAATTTGGGCGGATATGATAACCTTGTTGCCTATAAAATTGGCAATTATTTGTAGCTGATTGCATATAAATTTGGAAAGTTTTGTATATTTGCCTCTGTAACAGAGGTAATTATGTATAAACGTGAGATTATGGCCCAACTTAGGGGATGGGCCGGGCGCAAGAGAAGAAAGCCGCTGGTCCTCAGAGGTGCAAGACAGGTCGGGAAGACTACGCTTGTGGAGGAGTTCGGAAAGGAATTCGACTCCTTCATCAGCCTTAATCTTGAGAAGGATGATGCCGAGGTGTTCCGCAGGTTCAAGACCGCTCCCGATGTATGGCAGTACGTCTGCCTCAAGCATCACGTCACCCAGAACCGGGACAAGAGGACGTTGCTATTCATTGATGAAATTCAGGAAGTACCGGAAGCGGTTGCGATGCTCAGGTATTTCTATGAGGATCTTCCTTGGGTCTATGTGATAGCGGCAGGAAGCCGGTTGCAGGTGCTTACAAAGAAACGCATCTCCTTTCCGGTAGGCAGGGTGGAATATCTCACCCTGCGCCCGTTCTCGTTCGTGGAGTATCTCGAAGCCAAGGGGTATGATGACTGGGCAGGGTCGGTACGGAGCCTCAATGCGCACACACTTCTTCATGAGGACCTCACTTCGGAGTTCAACAGGTATGCTCTGATTGGAGGGATGCCGGAGGCTGTTTCCGAGTATGTGGAGACAGGGGACATAGAGCGCCTTTCGCCCATCTTCAATTCACTGGTCAAGGGCTATACGGAGGATGCGGGGAAGTTTGTCAGGAAGGAGGAGCAGTCTCGTATTCTTCAGCATATCCTCTCTACAGCGTGGAAGAGTGCCGCAGAGACTATCACCTTCGGCAAGTTCGGTGAGAGCAATTACTCTTCAAAACAGATTCACGGGGCTATGAACATACTCGAGAAGGCATATCTGCTTTCCCTCGACTATCCTGTCACTTCTACTTCTTTACCGGCCATTCCGGTAAAGAGGAGAAGTCCCAAGCTCATTATGCTGGACAGCGGGCTGACCAACTATGTAGCCGGCATCCAGCTGGAGTATCTTCAGAACAAGGACCTGCAGAATACCTGGAGGGGGAGGGCTGCCGAGCAGATAGTGGCACAGGAACTCAAGCCGGTACTCGACAGGCATTACAAGGAGGAACAGTGTTTCTGGATCCGGGATAAGGCAGGAACTACAGCGGAAGTGGATTTCATCTGGCCGTCAATGGCCGGCATAGTGCCAATAGAGGTCAAGTCAGGCACGAATGCACATCTGAGGTCAATTCATTCTTTCGTGAACAACTGCGACCACGATGTCGTTGCCGTCAGGGTGTGGAGCGGGGAATTCTTTATCCAGGACCTGCATACTCCCACCCCTGAAAACAAGCCGTTCAGGCTGATTAACCTTCCGTTCTACTATGTAGGTCAGCTGGACAGGGTTCTCGAGCATGTTGAAATGGTTCCGTTTGAACAGCATTATAGTAATCATAAGATTTTTTGAAAGATTTCGATGTCTTGGAGTATTATATATTAGCAGCATAAAAACAGGAACAATGAAATATTCACTATGGAACCGCACCTCTGCCCGAACTGCTTCTCAAGAAGAACCCACCCCGGAGGAATGGGGTGGATCTTCAGGTTGATTGAATGGCTCCGGCGGTTTACAAACTCGTGGACCACAAATTTGTGAACTTCTCGAAAAATAGTGTATATTTGCATACAAACACAATTTGTCATGGAAAGAACATTTGTATATGGAATGGCTGTTTCCGGGAACAATTTCACGGACCGGGTAAAGGAAACAAAGCGTATTATTTCAAATTTCGAGAACGGAATCAATACTATACTCATCGCGCCACGGCGAATGGGAAAAACCTCACTTATTAACAAAGTCTGCAGCTCAATTCATAAGCCGGGAATAGTAACTGTAAGAATGGATGTGTACAATTGCCGAAGCGAGTATGATTTTTACAACACCTTTTGTTCAGAAATTTTGAAACAGACATCTTCAAAGATAGAGCAGGCATTGGAAGCAATAAATGAATTTCTTGGTCGGATAGCGCCCAAAATATCTATAAGCCCTGACATGACAAGCGAGTATTCTTTATCATTGGGGCTTTCTCCAAAGAACATTTCGCCAGAGTACATTCTTTCTCTTCCTGAAAAAATAGCGGAGAAGCACGGATACCATATAATCATCTGCATTGATGAGTTTCAGCAGATTGGAGAATTCCCTGACTCACTGAATGTACAAAAGAAACTTCGCTCGATATGGCAACATTTCAAGAATGTTTCCTTCTGCTTCTACGGAAGTAAGAAGCATATGATGCTTAAGATATTCCAAAACAAGAGAATGCCTTTCTATCAATTTGGCGAATTGATAACACTTGACAGAATTCCCACAGGTGACTGGATAGAATATATCGAATCAAGATTCAAGGAAAACGGGAAAAGTATCTCTGCCGAATACGCGGAAAAGATATGCAATTCTGTTGACAATTACTCATCATATGTCCAGCAACTTTCTTGGAATGTCTTCGTAAATACTGAAAAAGAGGTAGATGATGCCGCATTCGACAATGCTATGTCAGATATGATGTCACAATGCTCAGCCCTATTCGTCCAACAAATCGAAGGTCTTACTTCATATCAGATGAATTTTCTGAAGGCAATCTGCGACGATGTCCACTCTAATTTCACCAGCAGAAATGTCTTGGAGGATTACAATCTAGGAAGCAAATCCAACATATCAAGAATAAAAAGCGCATTACAGGAAAAAGAACTTATTGAATGTCGAGAAGACGGGATCTACATAGCAGACCCGATGCTCAAATTATATCTGAAAAACGAACTCAAGTAGTCATTATTTTACTTCACTGCCATATTTTTGCAATAAAGGTGCTTATCTTCGCACCGTGAAACAATAAAGACGACTCAATTATGGCAAAGAACTTTTTCAAAAGAAGTTCCTTACCGAGGTCATCAGCGCGATGCGTGCAGGAAAAATAATAAGCCTTACCTATCAGAGCTTTTACCATCAGGAACCGAGCACCTTCAATGTAAGGCCTTATTGCGTCAAATACTTCCGCTCAGTGCCCAAGCACCACAGCCAGAAGGAGATTGAACCTATTGACGGATGGCCTGCGTTTACCTACCACGTGGCTCCGACCTACGACTTCAAGCAAGAACTTCTCTCCCATGGGAAATATATAGAAGTGCTCTCCCCGGACCTTTTGAGAATGAATACTTTCGAGGTAAAGGTGGACGTTACCATCCAGCAGATAAGCGAAAATCAGAATTCGCGCGTTTCATCATTATCTCGGATTTTAGTGGCACATAATGACAAATAGTCATAATTCAGAATCGAATCCCGACGGATAACTCCATATCTGTATATTGGAATGAGGTTGAGGATACCCCGAGGGAGAATTCCACGGGGCCGAAGCAGAACAGGGCCCCGCATTCTGCAAGCACTCCCGAGACGCTGATGTCGCTGACCGATGCCCATTGCCCGCTGATGTCCTTCCAATACTTTTCGGCTTTGCCGTATCCGGTACCGGCATAGACTCCGAAATGTCTGCCGAATGTCTTTCGCCCACCGATGCTGATTTTCATCTTCGTCAATGAGGTATTGCCGTCAGGCCATATTGTCCCGCCTGAATATGAACCGTCCGACAGACACTCGTATGAACTTGAAGTGCTGTGGAAATTGCTCAGGAACTTGGCATATCCGCCCCATCCGGAGGCCCTGGAGGCTATGGAAACGGCAGCCCCGCATGCGAAATCCGGGATTATGGACGCGGAGACCGCAACCGTCCAGCATAATTTTCTTCCTCCTTCGTCAGCCGGTACCGTCTCCTCTTTCAAACGGGCGGGCTCGGCATATGACAATCCGGGTTCTTTCAAACAGAACACTTTCTGTAACGTCATTTTTTTGTCCGGCCTTGTTTCCGGCAGGTAAGGTTTCCTGCGTGTCAATTCTGCGATTGATGGAAGGGGGTCTTCTTCCTCCGTCCTTGGTGTGGCAGCTGTATTCTTCACTTGAACAGGTGCCCGGAACTGCGGCTTCCCCTCCTCTGCCCGCTCCTGTACGTCATCCTGTCTTCGTGTTACTGCAGAACCTGAATCGGGCTTTTCTCCGAAATATGCGGAATAACGTGTCTTTATACTTTCGAATCTTTTCCATTGGACAGGGCTCATCTTACCAGCGCCGTCTTTCAGTTCCTTCTTCAGGCTGCTCAGTATCCCTATCAGCCTGCTTACAGAGGCTCCTGATACTTTTTCTCCGGCTTCCGTCTTGGCTTTCATTTCGATACATTCGTCGCAGAGAGATTCATACCTGTCGAGAATCCTGTCCCAGTCCTTTTCTTCAGGAAGCCCTGTCCATTCCGGACCGGCAGCCATCATGAAGGACGGAACCAGCACAATCGAAAAAAGTATAATCCAAAACCTGTTCATCAGTACAAATTTAATACTTTTTAGTAACTTTGAAGAACTATGACCATGAATGACACATCAGGATTTTTCGGGGAAGGGGAGCTATATCTTGAAAAGGCAGCCCCTGCTCTTACCGTGCTTCATTCTTCGGAGAGCGGGCCTTTCGTGTTGTACAGGTATTCAAGGCAGGGCAGGGTCAGCGTCCTGAAAGCCATAGCCGACAACTTCAGGAACAATCCTCTGTACGAAGATATCCTGCGCAAGGAATATGAGATAGGAAAGATCCTCAACCATCCCAATATACGTGAATACTGTTCTCTGACGACATTTCCGCAGATTGGTCTCTGCATCGAGATGGAATGGGTGGAAGGATGTACACTGGAAGAACTTATGCCGGAAGTCCGAGGGGATGCCGAATTGTGCGACAAGATAGCTTCGCAACTCCTTGATGCGGTCCGTTATATTCATCTCAAGCAGGTGATTCATCGGGATATCAAGCCATCGAATATCCTGATAACCAACAATGGTTATAATGTCAAGCTTATTGATTTCTCCCTCTCGGACTCGGATTCCCATCTCATTCTCAAGGGAAATGCCGGTACGGCACTATATGCCTCTCCGGAGCAGATAGCCTGTCAGGAATGTGATTTGCGCAGTGATATCTGGTCAATAGGGGTCATCCTGTCCGAGATGTCCGGCAGACGCCATTACCGCAGGGTGGCTGCGAAATGCATGAGGAGGGAAGTCTCCGGGCGCTACCGGGATGTGGATGCTCTTGAAAAAGCTCTCTTCCGCCGATCATTCACACCTGTGGCTGCAGCGTTTGCCACGGTCATCCTGCTCGCCGTGACTGCAGGAGTCCTCTATTCCAGGATGACGGTAAATGATGAGTTCGTGGACTCAGAACTGATAGATGACATATTCCTGCAGGCTACTGAATTGCTTGAAGATAGCGGAAACGTCGGGATTACAGAGCCTCAAGGCGGTTCAGACCCCCGGTGATGCCGGCAATGAATGACGGCGTGTATATTCCGTCACGGAGTACCCTTGAAAGGTAGAGAGGATAGCCGAGCATGAAACTGGCCGTCTCGAAACGGTCTCCTGCCATGAGACTTGAATTGACAGATTCTTTTACCTCGAAACTGCCGTTGCCGAGATGCTCAAGTCTCACTATCCTGTTCGGCTCCCAGCCTATTGTCACCTGCGCTCCTTCCTCAAGGTCCGATGCGTAAACGGTCTTTGCGCTGAAGAAGGCAGAGTTAAACAAAGGATTGTCTTTCAATTTCCTGCAGTAGTCATCATAGTCCTTGTCCCCGATGAATCTGGACAATATGTCCAAGGTGCTCTTCCTCGGTACAGGCTTCAGGGAAACATAACCGAACAGTCGCTTGAGCGTAGATGAAGAAATCAGTTCGCTCGTGTCATTCTCAATGCTGATTGAAAGGGCCTCGAAGTCCGTGGCGGTTTTCAGTTTGTTTCCGTATTGCTTCTCGACAAGGCAGAGAAGGTAATTCACTTCCGGTATTATTGCGCTGGTGGCCATGTCTATTCCTTATATTTGAATTCAACTGAATTTTCTGCTATTATTGTCCTGATTTTCTGCCCCTTCGCGACATATACTGTCTTCAGATATGGCGAGTCGCCCACGTCAAGATATGAGAGAAAGGGGCAAACGGACACATCAAGGGTGCTGAAACTGTTCATCCCGCATACGAGCTCTTCAAGTTCAGTCAGGGGAGACAGGTCGAGTTCCGTAATATTGTTGCCGAAGCAGTCCAGTTTCCTGAGGTGCGGAACATCACGGAAATCCGGCTTGACCATATCGTTGAATCTCAAGTCGAGTTCGAGGAGAGATGAAGGCAGGAGGAAAGAACTGATATGATTGTAACGGCAGGACAGTTTCTCGAGCCGACCGTTGAAGTTCAATGCTATTGAAGTCAGTTGGCCTTTCCATACCGAACCGTCTGCTGTCAGGCTGTGTAGAGAGGAGAAATACTGAACTCCGTCCAGGGTGTGAATTTCATCTGTGCATACTTCGATTTCTTCGACACAGGCGGCTTCTCCGGAAAGTATTACTCCGTCTTTGTCCTCGTCGCAGATTCCGAGAAGATAATTGAGAAAGTTGTTGTCGCTGACTGTGATGCCTACCCCGTCCGGAGGCAGTGGGGGATTGTTCTCCCCGGAGTCTTCACCGCCTTCTCCGCTGCCGCCCGGATTGTCTCCTCCGCTGTCTCCCTCTCCTGAGCCCGGCTTGAACCCGTCTTCTTTCGCGGGTGTCCTGAAACGGACAAGCCTTGTGCGTATCTCGTTCATGCCGTTGCTGGCCTTGGCATAGAAGCAGTACTCGGTATCGAAATCAATGAAGTTGATGACGGTAGTGATCTTCAGATCCTTCACGGCTACAGTCTGGTAGGAGAGAGCCGTCTCGTTGAATCCGACCATGAAGCCGGCGTCTTTTATACCGGCATCAGTGTTCAGTGTTGCGGACAGGACTACATATCTGTTCGACAGAAATGTCCCGAAGTCATATTGAATATCTATGAATTCGGGCACGCTGATATCCTGTGGGGAAGTCACCTTCTCCTCGCAGGCAGACAATGAGATAGCCGCTGCCAATGATATCAGTGCCCGGTATTTCATAGATGCAAAGATAAGGAATTTGTCAATTCCAGTCATCGATTCCGCCTCCGATGTTGATGACTACCTTGTTCGGGTCCGATGAGAGAGTGATGTTCATCGTGTGCCTTACTCCTGATTCGAAGATGAATTTCGAACTGATCAGGTATGATACGTCATTCACCAGTATTTCCACGAGAGGTACCTGATTCATCAACTTTTGAGGTACAACAATTGCGGAATACTTTCCTGTTCCCAACTGTTTTGCGAGAATTGTGGCAGCCTTGCCGTAAGGATTCTTCTCGATTTCCCCTCTTTCAATGTCCAGCAATGCCGAACCTACGGTGTTCATGACCCTCACCTCGGCTTCTTCCGGAAGGTCTCCTTCATAATCCTCTCCCTTGATGAAATTGATGTCAAGCCGGGACAGTTTGTGCTTGAAATTCAGGACGATGTCCCCTCCGCTGCGCTCTGCGCCCTTTGCTTTGGCCCACATCAGGTCGCTCAACGTGAATCCTTCCGCCCTCTGGTCCGGCTGAACCTCGAACATGTAATTGTCGACGGAGATTATATTCTCATCATAAGGGTAGTAGGCGAGGATGTCGAATGAGGTATCGTCTTTCCACCATATCTTCGGCTCGACCGTCCAGGAGCCTCCTTCCAGAGTACACATGGAGTTGTTGGCCCAATTGCCTGACACCTGGAGAGGAGCCGGGACTCCTCCTTCATATTCGACTGCATATATTCCGAACGAATCTCCGGGCTCGAAAGCCGTGTCGGTCGCCTTTGTGGCCGGCAGGGAAGGTATGAAATGCATCTCATTCACGTCCCCTGCCGGTACGGCCTGCTTGGAACAACCGGCGAGCAATGCCGCTGCGCACAATAATATCTGATATCTTTTCATGTCCTTTCTTATTTTAATATCGGTCGTTTGCCCATGTTCACGGGCTCGTGGCTGTTCATTGCTGCGGTGCGGCTGTCGAAACTGATGTTGTAGCCGGACTTTGTGCTGGTCGTGGCCGCTGCCTCGATGATGTCATTCTCCACGAATTTGTCGAAACTGAACTCCTCGCCGGCATATTCCATTATGCGCTTTACAATGGAGTATCGGCTGATGGTGCTGTAGTACGGAATCTCATTGTTCATGCAGCTGTTCTGCTCGCTGCGGTAAACACCTCTCGTATGCATGTATCCGCCTTCGAAGATATCCACGATTCCTGAATATTTCTCGTGGAATATGAAATCCTTCCACGGGACCTCGCTCATCTTTCCTCTCAGGGACAGGTTCATGAACACATTGTTCTCATGTTCGGCGTCCCATGATGACGGATGGCTGCAGCATGTGCAGTTGCATGCGGATATAAATGCATTGTGGTATATGTATTCGTCTCCGAGCTTGCCGAATCCGTGCCCTCCGGCCTCGTGCTGGATCACACCGCGGAAGTCGAGAGGGTAGCCGTAGTCGCTCATAGGGCAATATGCTATGGCCGTGCCGTCATCCCACATGTAGGTCACTCCGCCGTAGTCCTCCGTGTTCGGAATCATTATGACAAGTGTCCGGTTGATGTTGTCGTTATTCACGGTAGGAGCCTTGCAGGCATATTGGAGCACTTCATAGTAGTCGTCGTTCCCATTGCGCGTGACACCGCCGTTGGTGGCTGTGTTGAATCTGGTCTGGACTATGGTGTTGACGGTACCTATGCCGGATTCAGGTGATACAGGTACCGCGGTATATACATTGAAATAGTCCTTGTAGTACTTGTATGGCTGGATGCTGAAGAAATGCCCGTAGGTTTCCTCCATCGCTTTCATCAGTTTGCCTTCGCTGATGTCCTTGGCGTTGAATCCGTCACCGAGAATCACGATATTCACTCCGTTCCCCTTGGTCGCGCTCTGTAATGTGATTACCTCATCCTCTCCATATTCATAATCGTACTGGCTAACCGAAAGCTTTGTCTGGTAGTCTTTGCCGTCGAGCTCGAAGATTACTTCGCCGGTTCTTGTCGTGCCGTCATGAGGCTTTTCTGCAAATGTAAGCTCCAATTCTGTCTTGCCTTTGCCGGATGTCTGGTTCAGGGTAACCCAGTCAGGCTGGGAGACAACTGACCAATTGTCGTCTGCCGTGAGCACAATGTCCCTGGTGACCGAGGTGTTGATTGCGGTAGCCGCTATAGGACGGACAACGAGATTGCGGTATGCGGCGATGCGCTTGAATTCCCGCCATCCTGTGGCTGCCTGATACTGGGCTTCATATCCCTCCGGTACTTCGAGCGTGAAATTGTCTTTCGGTACACCGTCGAAGCATCCGTCCTGTACATAGGCAGGGATTGTACTTTTGCAGACGATCCGTCCTATGCCGAAGCAATTCTGGAAGGCTCCTCCGTCCTCGCCCCAGCTCGGTTCGTATTTGATATTCTCAAGGCTCTTCGGGAAGATGACACCCTCAAGCATACGGCATTGGGCAAAAGCTCCTGCTCCTATGCTGAGAACCCCTTCAGGAATCTCCAATGTCCCCATGAGTCTCCAGTTCCATGCGAAGGCCTTGTCGCCGATCTGGCGGACTGTTTTAGGAAGGACGAGAGTGCCTGAAAAATCGCATCCGCGGAAGGATTCCTTGCTTATGACTTCAATGTTTTTAGGAAGATGCAGTTCTCCTTTCAGACCGGTATTGCAGAATGCTCCTTCTCCGATGGAAGTAATACCATCATGAAGTTTAAGCGTCCCGTTGAACCCGCTGTTGGAAAAGGTGTTCTCTTCAATTGTAGTTACCTGCTGAGGGATCTCAATGGAACCGACCATATTGACCATTCCGGAAAAAGCAGCCTGACCGAGCTGCTTGAGGTTTTCAGGCAACCTGAGCTCTCCATAAAAGCCGCGACATCCTTCAAATGCTCCCCATCCGATGATTTCAAGGGATTCAGGAAGACTGAGTTCGCCTACGAAACCGCAGTCCTTGAATGGTCCGTCCCAGTATGAAGTGTATCCTGCCATCCTTCCTAAATATTTCAGGGTGGAAGGCAATTTCAATGCTCCGTTCAGGTTCGTACAACTTCTGAATGCGGCAAGTTCTATTTCCTCTACTCCTTCCGGGATAATTAGAGATCCTGTAAGCATGTTACAGTCAGAGAATGCATCACCACAAATTCTTTTCAATCTGTCTGGGAGTACAAGGCTTGTCAAACTCCGTTTGTTGGTTAATGCACCTCCTGGAATCTCATCGTTATTATTGACGGCAGCATAATCCATATTCGGTCCGAAAGTTCCACCGTCTCCCTTCACAATCTTTACCTCCTTAAGGTTCAATGCTGACAGGCTTGTCATCAGTCTTCTCATCACGCCAAAATCGCGCGCGGTGATTGTTCCTGTCACCTTCATATTCCTTACCTTGGTAATTTCCAATCCTTTGTCAGCTATGCATGCATCCAGTGTGCCAGGGGTCTCGACATTAATCACCACATATTCCCTTGCGATTCCGTCGTGCGATGTCCTGTCATTCTCCCATGCGGTGATGCTCTCTCCGCTGAGCACGAATTCATAATTTCCCGGAGCGCGTTTGTTCACTGTCAATGTGAAATTGTGCTGCTTGCCGGCAGTATAGGTCATCGCCTCGTCCTTCACGAGATCGTATGTGTATCCTCCGACGGTGGCCGTGATTATCTTTTTCCCTTGGGATACTGTTTGCGGGATGACCACCGCCCTGAAATCCGTTCCTTCATCCACGGGGATGATTCCGGTTGAAGGCACGTCACCAACCGGTGTTGCGATTCCTGTGGAAAGGTCGATTGTGGAAGTCCTGACGGTATTCTGAATCAATACGTCCTTCTTCAGCGAGGCCCATTCCCCGTCGTCGAACCCGCTGCCTTCCGCAAGAGTTATTCTCACTCCTGCAAGCCGGTGCTTGAAATTGAGCCAGACTATCTTGTCTGCTGATGTCTTGTTCTCCGCCTTGGCCCACAGGAAGTCGCTCTGCTCATATCCTGACAGTTTCCCGTCCGCAGCTTCCACCCTCTGGTTCATCTGGACCTCGAACGGCCATTCGGTCACAGATTCAGGCCGTGAGGCAGGGTAATAGCCGTATATGTCGACCGGTGTCTTCGAGTCCTTGTAATATACGTCGTATGACGGTACCCAGCGGTTGCCGGCCTCGTTGTAAGTATAATAGAGGTTGTCCGCCCTGTTGCCTTCAAGCTGCAGTTCTCCTGGATTTCCGTTCACGTAGTCGACTATATATGTGCCTATCTTGTCTCCGTCTGCGAATCCGTCCTGCCCGGCTCTGGTATTGTATTCCTGCTCGATATGCCCTCCGAGGGATATCATGGTCCGGTCTTCGCCCGGGACTATGACTTCTTGCTTCAGTTCCTCAGTGGCGCATCCGGCCAATGCACCTGCGGTGAGGACCATTAACAGTCTTCTGCCTGTTTTCATGATTATCTGATTTTAGTTGTCAATTCAATGTTCCGCCATAATCATTGTCGTCTTCCTCCCAGCCTCCGATGCCTACGTTGATGCCTTCACTGATCTTGTTCACGGTGATGGTGCATTTCTTTCTGGAATTGGAGCTGAATTCCACTGTCTGGATGAGGCTTCTCTCGACACCGTCCACCACAAGGGTTACAAGTGCCAGGGATTCAATCTTCTGAGGAACTATCAGGGCGCTCCATCTCATCCCTTCACAATATGGAATCACATCCGACATGCTACCGGTGGCGGAGAGAGTGCCGTCGTTGAGATTGAGAGTTGCATTGCATCGGATATTGTTGATTTTCAAGCTTGTGATGCTCTCCTTGAGTGTAGCTTCGGTGAATCCTTTGCCCGGGACCACCTCTATTGTCAGCTGACTTGTCCTGTGGGATGTCATGATGTTCACTGCATTCTCCGAAGGGGATGCGAGCGAAGTCCTGCCCCACAGGATTTCTCCGGACTTGAAGGCCTCTATTGTGCTCTGGTCGGACGGAACCGTGAACGGTACGGCGGAGATGTCCGCCGGTGCGGATGAAATGTACGGATAATAACAGTAGAAATCGGCTTTGGTCCTGCTGTCTTTCCAATAGTATTCCTGCTCGGGCTCCCATGTCCCGGAATAGGTGTATTTCACATTGTCAAGATGGTTCCCGGAAACCTTCAGGGTGCCCGGGTTCCAGGTCCCTCCGGCATTTTCCTCGGCATTGACCACGTAGATTCCGATGGCATCATTCAGTTCGAACTGGTCTGAAGCCACCTTGGAGACTGTGGAAGTGATTCTGATTGGTACTGGCTTTTCCTCCGGGGTGCTGTTCCCGATTTTGTCGCAGCCGGCCATGGCTATGACAACTGCAATGGCAGTCAATGATAGAGTCGGTTTCATAATGATTTGAAATTTTTCCAAAAATACCGGAATCAACCGACTATGTCAAGTTCACAAACGGTTCATTTATGCTTGTCTATGCTTATCTTTGCGCCATGAAACAATAAACGGCCGCTGCCATGACCAAGTTATACGAGAAGAAATGAGAGACTTTGCTGCAATAGACTTCGAGACGGCGAACGAGCAGCCGTCCAGCGTGTGTTCCGTGGGAGTGGTGATAGTACGTGACGGGGAAATCGTGGACTCGTTCTACAGTCTCATCCATCCTGAGCCGGAATACTACCAGTGGTTCTGCCGGAGGGTACACGGACTTGGTCCCGAAGATACGGAAGACGCACCGGTGTTCCCATATGTGTGGGAGAAGATTGAACCGCTCATAGAGGGCCTCCCTTTGGTGGCGCACAATGCCCGCTTCGACGAGGGATGCCTCAAGGCGGTGTTCAGGGTCTACCGTATGGATTACCCCGACTATGAGTTTTACGACACTCTCGCCGCATCCCGGCGTTATTTCGGGTGCCAGCTGCCGAACCACCAGCTCCAGACCGTCGCTGCAGCCTGCGGTTACGACCTTGTGAACCACCATCACGCCCTGGCTGATGCCGAGGCCTGCGCGGTAATAGCGGCAAAAATTCTATTCTGCTGAGACAGTGACTTTTTCCAGAATTCTGGCGAGCTGGTCAGGACATGAGGTAGGGCGGTTGCCGCAGGTGATGCCTTTGAGACGGCGGATGGCCTCGTCCACGGTCATTCCCTTGATGAGGGCTCCGATGCCTTTGGCGTTGCCGTTGCAGCCGCGGGTATAGACCACGCTTTCCACGATGTCACCTTTGAGTTCAATGTCAATGCGCACGGAGCATACCGTGGCGCTCGGGACTGCTGACACGTAGCGGATGCTGTCCACCACTTCGTCCCTGATTATCTGAAAATCATCCATTTTCTTTTCCGTTGTCTTATTGTCCTGCGGCAACTGCGCCCCGGCCTTCACGGTAGCGCCTGATGCTGAAAAGCACAATGTTGCTGCGAGCAGGATTCCGATTATAGTCTTCATTTGCATAAATGTTATTGATTATTCGATTGTAACCCTGTCGATTCTTATCTGGAATTTCCCGGCCGGGGCATTGACATCCACGGTCTCGCCGGCCTTGCGGCCCATCAGGGCAATGCCGATGGGGGAGTTGCAGGAGAGCTTGCCGTGCTCGAGGTCCATCTCGTGATGGCTGACGATGGTGTATGTCATTGCCATGCCGGTGCCGAGATGGGTAAATTCCACTTTGCTCAGCAGGGAAATCCGGTCTTTCGGCAATGCGCTCCTGTCGATGACCCTTGAATGCTGGAGCACCTTCTGCAGGAAACGGATACGGCTTATGGCCTTGCCCTGGGCTCTCCTCGCTGCGCGATATTCGAAATTCTCGCTCAGGTCTCCCTGGGCACGGGCTTCGGACAGCTCGTCCCTGATCCGTGGATATTCCACGTTGATGAGATTGTCGAGTTCTGCGGCAATCTCGTCGTATCGTTCTTGTGACAGATATTCCATTCCGGTGACATTCGTGTTGGTCGGGCAAAGATAGCATTTTTTTCAATTCGAATATGTATATTTGACCCCGATAGACTTGATGAAAGGATGCCAGCAATAGATAAATTGTTCGAGGACAAAGAGTTCGGAATCGTGCGTGTGACGCGGAACAGCCGCAGCAGACGTATCGGCCTCAAGGTCAGGGGCCGATCGGGGAAATACGGGGAGCGGATTTCCGTCACGGTGCCTTATCTGATGAGGTATCAGGACGGGCTGGATTTCATGGACCGTCGCAGGGACTGGGTCAGGAATGCGCTTCAGAAACAGGATGAGACTGCCGGAAAGGCTGCCGGGGAAGGGCGAGCCCTTATTTCCGTCAGGGACGGACTCCCGGTGCATACTCTCGTGGCGGACATTCTGTTCCGTGCTGATCCGGGGCTGTCGGGGAAGGTGACTGTGAGAGGCTCCATGGAAGAAGGACGGCTGACAAGGACGATAAGATTCCCGGCCGGATGGCTCGGGGCTGACGGTTCCGTAAGTGACAGGGTCCGTTCGGAAATGCTGAAGGAGGTGCTGGCAGGAGTTCTCAGGAAAGATGCCCGGCCATATCTCGCTACCAGGCTCGCGGAACTGGCGGAAAGGTATGGCTTCAGATACCGGAGGATGACAGTGAAACATAATCTCTCGAACTGGGGAAGCTGTTCCAGTCTTGGCAATATCAATCTGAATCTCAATCTGATACGCCTCCCGAAGCCGCTCGGTGACTACGTCCTGCTGCATGAACTCTGCCATTTGCGGGAGAGAAATCACGGCCCGGCTTTCCATTCGATTCTCGGGGAACTGTGCAGGGACAATCTTGCCCGCCTCGCTTCTGAAGGCTGTGCGGAGGCATCCCGGTACCTGCCTTTGCCGGATCCTGAAGTGGCTCTCCGCAAGGCAGTCGCCGGATGGGTGATTTTTTGATATGTTTTTTCGCGCAGAGCATTGGAATATCGGAAATTATGCATAACTTTGCACCCGCTTTTCCGTGACGGATAAGTATTTGTATTTTTTAAATTGTTTTAACCAAAATTTTTTGCGAAATGGCAGAGTATTTACAAGCCGAAAAGAAGCAAGAGATTTTCGCTAAGTACGGGAAGTCTAATACAGACACCGGCTCACCTGAGAGTCAAGTTGCTCTATTCTCCTACCGTATCGATCACCTCACAGAGCATGTGAAGAAGAACAAGAAGGATGTTGTTACACGCCGTTCTCTTCTCCGCCTCGTAGGTAAAAGACGTCAGCTTCTGGACTACCTCCAGAAAACGGACATCGAAAGATACAGAAACATCGTCAAGGAGCTCGGTCTCCGTCGATAATACGATAGGAAGCCTTTGGACCGGTTCCGGAATGAACCGGTCTTTTTTTGAATACTTATCTCCCGGCCTGCAAATGAACAGACCTGCGGCGGGCCAGGGCGCTGAATATTAATATGATACGAAAATTAACTTCCATTGGGGAAGGCAGGTCTATGAAGCACTAATGAACATCATCAACAAGAAAATCGAATTATCCGACGGTAGGGTAATCGAAATCGAGACCGGCAAGCTCGCCAAGCAGGCTGACGGTTCAGCAGTCATCAAGATGGGAGGCACAATGCTTCTCGCAACAGTCTGTGCGGCCAAAGAGGTGAAGGAAGGCACTGACTTCATGCCTCTTACGGTTGATTACAAGGAAAAGTTCTACGCTGCAGGACGTTTCCCTGGCGGATTCATGAAGCGTGAGGGAAAGTCCTCTGATTATGAAATCCTTATTTCCCGTCTCATTGACCGTCCGATCAGGCCTCTTTGGCCGGCTGACTATCATCTTGAGACATTCGTCAATGTGACTCTCATTTCAGCCGACAAGGACACCCAGCCGGATGCACTTGCCGGACTTGCTGCATCCTGCGCCCTCGCAGCTTCCAACCTTCCTTTCGAAGGCCCTATATCCGAGGTACGCGTGTGCCGCATTGACGGCCAGTTCGTCATCAACCCGGGCTTCGAGGATATGAAGAGGAGCGACATTGAGCTCATGGTTGCCGCTACCGAGGAGAACATCATGATGGTCGAGGGTGAGATGAAGGAGGTCAGCGAGCACGATATGCTTGAGGCCATCAAGTTCGCCCACGAGGAGATTAAGAAGCATTGTCGTGTACAGAAGGAACTTATCAAGGAACTCGGCAATGATGTCAAGAGGGATTATCCTCACGATGAGGAGGATGAGGACCTCAGGAAGGCAGTTCACGAGTTCTGCTATGACAAGTGCTATGCTCTCGCAAAATCTGCAAAGCCTAAGCACGAGAGAGAGGACGGTTTCGCCCAGATCAAGGCAGACTTCCTCGCAACCCTCCCTGAGGAGGACCAGGAGGCCAAGGCTGCAATGGTGGCAAGATATTACGGTGATGAGGAGAAGGCCGCAATGAGGAACATGATTCTCGATGAGGGAATCCGTCTCGACGGCCGTGTCAGCACACAGGTCCGCCCGATCTGGTGTGAGGTTGACTATCTTCCTTGCGCCCACGGTTCCGCAATCTTCACCCGCGGCGAGACACAGTCTCTCGCTACCGTGACCCTCGGAACCAAACTCGACATGAAGGAGATGGACGAAGTTCTCATCCAGGATGACCAGCAGGTTGTCCTCCACTACAACTTCCCTCCGTTCTCTACCGGTGAGGCAAAATCACAGCGTGGTGTTGGCCGTCGTGAGATCGGCCACGGAAACCTTGCCCTCCGTGCACTCAAGCCGGTGATTCCGACGATGCCTGAGAACCCTTACGCAGTGCGTATTGTTTCCGATATTCTTGAGTCAAATGGTTCATCTTCAATGGCTTCTGTATGCGGTGGCTGCCTCGCTCTCATGGATGCGGGCGTGAAGATAAAGAAACCGGTTGCTGGTGTGGCAATGGGTCTTATTACCGACAAGGACAGACCTAACGAGAGATATGCCATCCTTACCGACATCCTCGGAGACGAGGATCACCTCGGAGACATGGACTTCAAGGTGACCGGAACAAAGGACGGTATCACCGCGACCCAGATGGATATCAAGGTGGACGGACTTTCATACGACGTGCTCGCCAAGGCTCTTGAACAGGCCCGTCAGGGAAGGCTCCACATCATGGGCGAGATGATGAAGACCATCAGCGAGCCTCGTGAGGATTACAAGCCGTTCGTACCTCGTATCAAGCAGATTGAAATCGACTCTGATTTCATTGGCGCCGTTATCGGAAAGGGTGGCGAGACTATCCAGAAGATCCAGAAGGAGACCGGTACCACCATTACCATTACCGAGGATACAGAGAGGCAGAAGGGTATCGTTGACATCTTCAGCGCTGACCGTGACGCTCTCGACAAGGCTCTCGCATGGATCGAGGGTATTTGCGCCGTTCCAGAGGTAGGTACCGTATATCACGGAAAGGTGGTTTCAATCCTCGACTTCGGTGCATTCGTGGAGATTCTGCCTGGCAAGGAAGGACTCCTCCATGTGTCCGAGATTGCATGGGAGAAGACCGAGAACGTATCAGACGTGCTCAAGGTAGGTGACGAGGTGGATGTGAAGCTCCTCGAAATCGACGAGAAGTCCGGCAAGATGAGACTCTCCATGAGGGTTCTCAAGGAGAAGCCGGAAGGCTATACCGAGCCGGAGCGCCGTCCTCGTCCTCAGGGAAGGGATGACCGTCGTGGCAACGACCGCCGTGACGACCGTCGCGGAAATGACAGGAGAGCACCTCGTGACGACCGCAGGGGAGAGCGCCGCGATGACAGGAAGGGCCCTCGCGATGACCGCAGGGGCGGCCGCAAGCCGTTCGGCCCTAAGCCTGCTGCCGAGGAGGCTCCTGAGACCGACTACATCCCTCAGGATGATTCCCAGGATATTTTGTTCTGATAAAGAATAATCTACTATAAATCCGGCCCGTACGTGTTCAGTGAGATTGTCATTGACAGGTGCGGGCCGGACTTTTTCTCTGCTCTTTGCCGCGATGCAGTCTTCGTTACCTGCTTTGAGCAACTGCCGGCGTATCCTCCATGTTTCAGACGCGAGATATATTGAGAGCCTGCCGTCTCATGGTGAATGATATTCTCGTTTTTGAGGATAGTCTGGATAGAAATTTCGGAAGAAGTTTGTATATTTACGACAGTTGCCACTAGAGGCGATTGAAATGACTATGTTGGACAGTGACAAATTCAGGTCAGAAATCTCTGCCGACCTTGGCCTTGACAGGCTACATATCAAAGGACAGACTATTTCCGTCAAGAACTGCTGGCATTTCTATACTGCAGGAGAATCTGTTGATGCGATGTTCTTTGACACTGACGATTTCCGGAACGGCATGAACAGGGTGTATTCCACTGCATTGAAGTACAAGATCCTGATTCTGGCATTCGTGCTTATGGACACGCACGTCCACTTCGTTTTGTATGGCGAGTTCGGTGAATGTAATGCTTTTCTGCACGAATACATTAGGAGGTCTTCACAGTATTTGGCCGGGAAATATTCTTTACAGAGGAAATTAGGCAATGTGGAAATCAGTCACCAATGCATTGATGATGACAGATATCTCTTGACGGCAATCTGCTATACCATAAAGAATCCTATTGCCGCCGGACTCAGGTACAATGTCCAGGATTATCCATGGTCGAGCGGACCTCTCTATTTCAGAGCTTCTGACAGTTGGGCGTCGCCAAGATGGATGTCCGGGATGGACAATATGATTGACAGTGAAATATTGAAAAGGAAACTGATACGTACCAGGGCCAGCTTCGAGAAGAAACTTCCTATGATTTGTGGGATTATTTTCCCGGGGGAATATGTGGCAGTGAAGATAGTGGAACAACTGTTCGGGAGCCATCGCCGATTCAACTATTTTATGTGTGTTGCAAAAGATTCCGATATCGAAAACAGAGGCGGGTCAGTAACTCATCTGACAATTCCCATTCAGGAAATGCGGGAGTATCGTGACGCGCTATGTATGGACCTATTCGGCAAGGTTGGTTTGAGAAGTCTGGATACCACGCTGAGAATCAGACTGGCGAGAGCCCTGAAGAGCCGGTACAACAGTTCCACGAAACAGATTGCACGTCTCTGCGGTCTGGCGTACGAGCAACTCAATAATCTTTTGTGAGTATTCGTGATTACGAGCTTTCGTGACGAGCCTTCGTGCAAAACACCTGACATCGAATGTGGCCTTCTGCGCCTTGTAGCGGCATTTTCGATGGCAGGTACCGGCAAAATGATGACACCTGCCATCGCAATCCTGCCCACAATGCCCGTATCAAGCTTTCCGATGTCAGGTGTTTTGCACGAAGGGGGCGTCAGGCTTTTTTTCTGCTCGATGCTGCGCAGTGGCTTGCACTGGGCGAGATTAGCCACACTGGCGTGTGTCTTTTCTCTGCTCCTTGCCGGAGGGGCCCTTGCGACGAAGGTGAAGCCCAAAAAGCCGGAGGCTTTTTCGGGCTTTGCTGTTTTCAGGCCTTGCGGAAGCGGGCTTCCGACGGCTTGAAAACAGCAAAGCCCGGCGCTGGCGCGCTGGGCTTCACTTGTTGCGGAGAGAGCGAGATTCGAACTCGCGATACCCTTTAGGAGTATACACGCTTTCCAGGCGTGCCTCTTAAGCCACTCGAGCATCTCTCCTTGGCCGGAAAACCGGAATGAGGATGCAAATATACAAAAAAACTTTGGATTACAATGTTCCCCGGCGGAGTTTTTCGATATATCTGGCAATGCGCTGCAGTTCGTGAGGAATCTGGATACTCTGCGGGCAATGCGGTTCGCACTGGCCGCAGCCAATGCAGTGGTCTGCCTGCCGCACGGTCTCCACGGCACGGTCATAGCCGACCAGATATGCCCGTTTCAGACGGCGGAATTCCTCCTGCTCCCTGCTCTGCGCGATAGTACCTTCATTCACGCAAGTATTGTAATGCTTGAAGATGCCCGGAATGTCGATTCCGTATGGACAAGGCATGCAATATTTGCAGTCCGTACACCCCACGACAGGGTAGTCCGACATCAGACCGGCGATTTCCTTGAGCAACTCTATCTCCTTGTCCGTCAATGGCTTGAAATGACTGTAAGTCTCCACGTTCTCGATGAGAGGATCCATCGATGACATTCCGCTAAGCACGGTCAGCACCCTCGGATACGAACCGGCGAACCTGAACGCCCACGATGCCACGGACATCTCCGGCTCACGTTCCTTCAGCATTCCCGCCAGATTCTCAGGCAGGGATGCCAGACGCCCGCCGAGAAGCGGCTCCATCACGGTTACAGGAATCTCCCTCTTGTCCAGCTCCTCGTAAAGATAGTCAGCATTCACATTGCGCGGAACCTTCGCATGCTGCCAGTCCATATAATTCATCTCTATCTGCACGAAATCCCAATGATATTTGTCATGCAGGGAGAGGAAATGGTCGAATGCCTCTTTCCGCCCGTGGAACGAAAATCCCAGGTGACGTATCCTTCCGGCCTCACGCTCCTTCAGCATGAAATCCATCATCCCGTTGTCCACGTAACGCTCCTCGAAAGCCTTCACCCCGCCGTTTCCTATGGCATGCAGCAGATAATAGTCGAAATAATCCGTCCTCAGCTGTTCCATCGAGTCCCTGTAGATTTTCAGCGAAGCCTCTGCAGTCCAGACATTGAAATTCGACATCTTCGTCGCGATATAATAGCTGTTCCTCGGATAACGGCTCAGCGCCTCTCCGGCAGCGGCTTCCGACTGCCCCTGGAGATAAGCCGGGGACGTGTCATAATAATTCACGCCGTGGCTGTACGCATAGTCCACCATCTCGTTAACCGCCTCCTGGTCAATCACATCCTTCCCGTCAGGACCCTTGACCATAGGCCACCTCATGCAGCCGTAGCCGAGAAGCGAAACCTTGCCCCCGTCAGGAGCCGTCCTTACTTCCATCTGTCCCGGACCTTTCTCCCCGTCCTTGTTTCCGGAAGGAGAACAACCGGTCATTGACGCCGCTCCTGCCCCCACGAGCCCTGCCCCTGCGGTCTTGAGAAAATCACGTCTGTTTATATTCTTGCTCATAGTCGTATCCGAATTTACCTGTTGTCAATATGCTCGATTCTCCCGTTTACGTGGATGGCGCTGTAAGGCCTTGAAGGACAGAGATATTCGCATGCTCCGCAACCAATGCACCTGTCTTCCAGTACGGTAGGGATACGGAGGGAATTCTTGTCCTCCGGGTCCTTGTGTACCATCCTGATGGCCCCGGCAGGACAATGCCGTGCACAGTTTCCGCAGCTCACTCCGTCACGGTTCACCACGCACAGGTCGTAGTCCACAGAAGCCGTTCCGACATGGATTGCGGTCTTCTCCTCCGGCGAGATTTCCAGAATTGCTCCTGCCGGGCATACCTCGGAACATTTGGTACATTCCGGCCTGCACCATCCCTTCTCGTATGACATCTCCGGCTGCATCAGCCTGTCCAATGAAGACGACGGCCTCAGAACATCATTAGGGCACTGTGACACGCACAGCTGGCATGCGGTGCAATGCTGGTGGAAATGCTTGAGGCTCACGGATCCTGCAGGAACTAACGGTTGAGTACGCTCCGGCGCCTTTTTCCCGGTCACCGCCGCATATCCTCCGTCCACCTTCTTCTCCTGTGCCTTGACTGCCAATCCAGTGGCGGCTATTACACCGGACACGAGAAACGCCCTCCTTCCTGCATCATTGCCTCCGGCCTCGGACGCCTTTTTGCTGCCGCATTTCCATGCCGGCTTGTAGTGCATAGCCCCGAACTTGCAGGAATCAATGCAGTCGAAGCAGTCCACGCAGCGGCTGTAGTCCACCGAGTGATTCTCAATGTCAATGCACGACGCTTTGCACTTGTGCTCGCAGAGATGGCAGTCCTTGCACTTCGACGAATCGATTACCGGGCGGAAAATCGCGAACCTCGAGAAGAAACTCAGGACGGTTCCCACTGGGCATATCGTATTGCAGTACGTCCTTCCGTTCCTCCAGGCGAGGACGAATATCAGCACAAGTGTCGCGGCAGCTATGATGAAAGTCGGCAAGCTTCTGATCCATACCTCCTTGCGCGCGAATCCATAACCTCCGGCCTTTTCCGAAATCAGGGCTCCGAGATTGTTCCCCCAATCCCAAACCGGTGCGAAGATGTTCTGCACGATTCTGCCGTATGAACTGTACGGAGCCAGAAGCGACACTATCACATTGACCCCTGCGACAAGCGCCAGGATGAAGACAACGAGCATTCCATAACGGAGCCATTTCTTCTCTCCGGACTTGCGGAACCTCGCGGACTTGCCTTTCCTCCGGCCGCTCAGCCACGAAATCCCGTCCTGGAACACTCCTAACGGACATATCACTGAGCAATAGAGCCTTCCGAACAAAAGCGTGAACAGCAGCAGTACGATGACGACGCCGAAGTTCA
The DNA here is from genome assembly GCA_051869955.1 of Candidatus Cryptobacteroides sp. Taxonomy (GTDB): domain Bacteria; phylum Bacteroidota; class Bacteroidia; order Bacteroidales; family UBA932; genus Cryptobacteroides. The sequence continues at coordinate 26,065 of JBJEBJ010000049.1, read as the reverse complement.
GCGCCAATACTGCCGGCAGGAACTGGATCCTGGCCATCCATCCGGCCCAATGTGTCATGAACCCGGAGAAATCCAGGAAGAGCAGGGTGCATAGAACGAATGCAACCGCTGCCAGAATGATTCTGATTTTTCTTAGCATAGGTGCGTGTCTTGAATACGCAAATATAATGAAAATAACTTAATCGAGGATTATCAGCGCAACGGACGGATGGCTGAACTCCAGTTCCACGGTATCGTCGTCGGCCCTGTTCAGAGTGGCCTTCCACCAATTGTCGAATACCACGCCATCGGTAGGCCAATGCAGCCCTTTCGATTTGATAATCAATGAATTGTCAGGCGAGAACACTGATATTGCCCTGCCTCTTCCCACGGTCAGGGAACAACTGTCCGTCACTGCGTATGCCGTGCTGAAGTCTGAAACAATCTCCACGCTGATCCCGGTCCGTCCTGCTGCCCCGAGCTCCTTCGCATATTCCATCAGGAGAGACAGGTTTCCTATCGTATGCGCCTCCCTCTTGCCGGTGGCCCCGAGAATGTGGATTGTGTCCACCTCCGGGAAATGCTCGAGTATGTAGTGGAATGCCTTTGTCTGGTCATTGGTCTCCTGCTCCGGGATGTGCACGACAATGTCCCGGTACGCCTCCCTGAGCTTTCCGGAAAGGGAATCCATGTCCCCGATTACCGCATCGGGCCTTTTCTCCGGATTGCCGGACTTGGCACAGAAACGCAGATAAGGGCGCAGTGCCCCGTCACAACAGACGACCCTGTCAGCCGCCTGCAGAAGATACAGAGGATATTCCTTCCGGGGGAAATCCCCGTTGCCGATAATCACCGCAGTCGCCATGTCATTGTTTTTTTCTTATTATAGAGAGCCCGTGCCGCACGGGCAATATCATAGTCTCCACCCTCGGGTCAGCGGCCGCCGCTTCGTTGAAATTCACTATGCCCGAGGTCTGTTTGTCGCCCGGCACTGATTCCGCGTACACTTTCCCGTCCCAGAGGACATCGTCTGCGAGGATGAATCCTCCCGGCTTGGTCAGCTGTACCGCAAGTTCGTAGTAATCAGGATATTCCCTCTTGTTGGCATCGATGAAGATCATGTCGTATGCCCCTGCCGTGCCGCATTTTCCTGCCTCCTCTCTCATGAACTCCAGTGCATCTCCTATGTGCAGGCTGATTCTGTCCTGTACTCCGGCTCTCCCGAACCCTTCTTCCGTCAGGTCCTGCAGTTCGTCATTGATTTCAAGCGTGTCGACGTGGCTCCCGTCAGGAAGTCCGAGCGCAATGCAAATCGTGGAATATCCCGTGAAAGTCCCTATCTCCAGCACCTTCTCCGGACGGATCATCCGGGCGAGCATGTACAGGAATGCCCCCTGCACCCTTCCGGACAGCATCCTCGGATAATTCGTCCTGATGTTGGTCTGCCGCTCGAGCCAGTCCAGTGCCTCGTTCCTGAAGGAACAATGTCCCTCGAGATATTTGTCCAATGCGCTTTCCATTCTCTCTAAATCATTATCATCCTGCTCGTCATTCCCGGGGCGAAAATCCTGCAGGCCGCTTCACGGATTTCCGCCGCGGTCACCGACTCGATCTGGCTTGCGGTCTCCCCAGTGCTGAGAATCCTGCCGTATGCCAGAAGGCTTTTCCCCATGCTGAGGCACTGGGCCTCACCGTTGTCCGAGCTTATAGCAAGCTGTCCGAGAAGCTGTTTCTTGGCTGCCGCAAGCCTGCGTTCCGATAGTTCGAAAGCCTGGATCTTGAGAATCTCCTTCTTCACGGCAGACAGACATTTGTCGAGGTTCTCCTTCTCGCATCCGAGGCAGATGGCCATGATGCCCGTATCTGCATATTGTGTATATGAACTCTCCACCCCGTACACCCATCCGTGCTTTTCCCTCAGGACATTGTTCAATATCGAATTGGACGCAGGACCGCCGAGAATGTTGCCGAGCAATATTGCTGCTATCCTTTCCCGGCCTCCATACAGGGACGGTGCAAATCCGCCGATCACTGCATTGGCCTCGTGGTTTTTCTTCACTATGGTTTCCTCGAACACATTGTCCAAAACTATCGGGCTGAATACAGTTTCCGTGCACTCTGCCGGTACCCTCCCTCCGAATGCCTTCTCTGCCATCTTCAGCACCATTGCCTCCATCTTCTTCTCTTCGATGTCCGCCACCACCGTGAATGCCATCCTTTCAGGTACGAACTTCTCGGAGACGAACCTGCGCAATTCCCCTGAAGTGATTCCCTTGACGCTCGTCGGCGTGCCTAGAATCGGCATTGACAGCGGATGGCCCTTGAAAAGTTTCTCCTCGAACCTGTCATAAATGTCATCGGACGGGCTGTCCTTGTATGACTTTATCTCGTCAGTCACGACCCCTCTTTCCGTGCACACTGCCGCTTCCGGAAATGTAGCTTCGGTCGCCAGTTCGAGCAGCAGGGCACCGGCCTTTGCCAGATCCTCCTTCAATACCGTGGAATGAAGCACAATCTCCTCTTTCGTGGTGTATGCGTTCAGTTCACCGCCGAGCCTGTCAAGGTAAGAATTTATGACGGAAGCACTCTTGCGCCGCGTCCCCTTGAACAGGGTATGCTCCGTGAAATGGGCTATGCCGCTGTGGAATCCCTTCTCGTATCGCGTTCCGGCCGCTATCCCGAGAGAGCAGTATGCCACTGCCGAACCGCTTCTCCTGACGGCGTATCTGAGTCCGCAACTTGCTGTGCCTGTTATCATTGCCAATATTCTATTTAGAAGACAGCTTCGAAATCTCACCCTTCAGGAAACCCCTCGATTCAGGCCCTGCGAGCGTATTCTTTTTGAGGTAATACAGGTCGTGGGTTCTCGCCCCTATGACCATTTTCCAGCATACGGAGCCTTTTTCAGGATATGCGGGTGCAATGAGATATGAGACGGCCACGTCAGGATTCCCTTCGATGAACATGCTGTCGGCCACCTCGTCCTCCACTATCAGGGCGCCCTTGTCCTTCAGCCTTTCAATTTCGTTTTCGTCCACCGTCTCCGATACCTCGCTTCCGGCGATATATACCTTGCATCCTCCCGGCCTGCGCTTCACGCATGACTTGAGCCCCTTGAAACCTGAAATCAATGATCTGGAAACATAGTTCTGTATGATGTCCATGAGGCCCGGCAGCATTGAAGCCTCCCTGCCTGAAGGTATGTCGGCCGGGCACATCGGCATGCTTATCACTTCGAGCATGTCGTTGATGTCCTCAGCCCCCGGCTTGCCTTTCACGAGAGCCAGCATCATGATACCCGGAAATACCTCTCTCCTGTAATTCGCCTTTACCGGAACGAGGAAATAATACTCCTCGTCAGTCTTCAACCTGTTGAATTCCTCCATTGAGCAGAACTCGAACGGGGACAGGGTCCATGTGTTCTTGACGGCTTCCTTGAAGGCGGGATCGATGAAGTCATTTCCTGTGAGCACGACTTTCATGGTTTTGACCTCGAAGTCTTTCAGTTTCTCCTTTTTGGTCGTTATCTGGGCCTGGCCGAAGACGCTGACGCTCACGGCCAGCATGGCCAATACAAATATAATTCTTCTCATAAAGGCAAAGTTACAAAATTTATAGGTATCTTTGTCAAGATTGTGAAAAATGAAATATGTATAAGAATATTGTATTTGATTTCGGTGCCGTTCTCGTTGACTGGAATCCTCACTATGTCTTCGACCCCTATTTCGGTGACAAGGAGAAGTCGGATTGGTTCCTTACCCACATCTGCGACAGCAAGTGGAATGCGCAGATGGATTGTGGCAAACCTTTCGCGCAGGGCGTGGCAGAGCTGTCCGCGGAACATCCTGAGTGGAAGAAGGAGATAGAACTCTACTGGCACAACTGGAAGAATATGATGGGAGACGCGATTCCGGGGATGTATGATCTGGTCAAGGAGCTGAAAGACAAGGGGTTCGGAATCTACGGGCTTACCAATTGGTCGAACGAGACATTCTACACGATATGCGATGACTATCCTGTTTTTTCCCTGCTCGACGGCAGGGTCGTGTCAGGTGACGAGCGTCTCATCAAGCCGGATCCTGCAATATTCCGTCTGCTGCTTGACAGGTACGGTCTCGAGGCAGGGGAGAGCATATTCGTGGATGACAACAAGGCCAATGTCGAAGCGGCATCCGGAGTGGGGATGAAAGGGCTTCGTTTCGTTTCGGCGGACCAGCTCAGGGAAGATCTCAAGAATCTTGGAATTAACTGATTGACAAGGACTATGGCTGACAATGCACAATATATCGTCTCCGCGAGGAAATACCGCCCGGATTCTTTCGAGAGTCTCATCGGGCAGGACAATATCGTCCGTATCCTCAAGAACTCCATAACCCGGGGCAAACTCGGACACGCCTATCTGTTCTGCGGCCCGAGAGGAGTGGGCAAGACCAGCGCCGCGAGGATTTTCGCGAAGATAATCAATTGCTCTTCACCGACCCCGGACATGGAACCTTGCGGTGAATGTGAATCCTGCGTTTCTTTCAGGGAAGGCAGGTCGTATTGCATACACGAGCTCGACGCCGCCTCCAACAACGGTGTGGATGACATCAAGGCACTCATTGACCAGGTGCAGATTCCTCCCCAGGTGGGACGTTACAGCGTCTATATCATCGACGAGGTCCATATGCTGAGCCAGGCTGCGTTCAACTCGTTCCTCAAGACCCTCGAGGAACCGCCTGCCCATGCTATTTTCATCCTCGCCACCACCGAGAAGCACAAGATTCTCCCGACTATCCTGTCGAGATGCCAGACTTATGACTTCAACAGGATCAGTATCCCCGATATAGTACGCAATCTCAGGGGAATAGCCGGAAAAGAGGGCATAAGCATAGATGACGAGTCCCTCCATATCATTGCGAGAAAGGCTGACGGTGCGATGCGTGATGCATTGACCATCTTCGACCAGACCGTTGCATTCTGCGGCAATGAGGTGAAGTACGAGGACGTGACGAGAAACCTGAACGTGCTGGACTACGAGCATTGTTTCAAGCTCACTGCCTCGATGCTTGCAAATGATTATGCCTCAGCTCTTTCGGAATTTGACAATGTCCTTTCGAAAGGATTCAATGCATTGTATTTCACCGCATCTCTCAGTTCTCATTTCCGCAATCTGATAGTGGCGAGGACAGGTTCTCTCGATGCATTGCTCGAGTTCCCGGATTCCCTGAAAATGAAATACAGGGAGCAGGCAGGGAAATGTTCTCTCCAGTTCCTGTATGACGCTCTTTCCGTAACGGTACATTGCGAGAGCGGCTACAAGGAGAGTATCAATCCGAGGCTGCACATAGAGTTCGCGCTGATGAAGCTCTGCTTCCTGACAGGCGGTCCTGTGTCATTGAATCAGGGCGCTGCGGCAGTGCGTCCCCAGGTTCCGGTTGCGGCTCCGGCAGGCGCGGCTCCGGGAAATGCTGCTCAGCCACGGACTGTTCAGCCTGTTGCACCTCGGGCTGATGCCGGATCTGCTGCTGATGCTTCCCCTGAACCGGCCCGTACGGAAGCCGCTGCAGTGGTACCTGCTCAGGAATCTGCTGCAGGAGAAGAACCGGCAAAGCCGAGGAGACGCTCTTCAAGATCTGCCGCTTCGGCTCTTTCCATTGACGCCATCAAGGATGAGAATTCCGGCGAGTCAAGGACAGCAGGGATTCCTGAACAGCTTGACAGGCTGCCTGAGGATGAAGAGATTATTGCCAAGTGGAAAGAACTTCCTGCAGCTTATGCGTCAAGGCCGAGGCTCGCAGGTACTCTTGCCAATTCGAGAGTGGACATAATACAGAAGGACGGTTACAAGCAGATTGATTTCCACGTGGTCAATCTCGCGCAGAAGAAATGGATTGAGGAGGTTCTCTTGCGCGAGCTGGAAGGAAAGATGCAGCAGGCTCTCGGCTCCAGGGGGGTGCGCCTGAATGTGGAGGTGTTGCCGGAGGAGAAGATGGAGAAAAAGATTTATATGCCTGAGGACAAGGCCAAGGTCCTGATGTCCTCCAATGAGGAGGTCGAGAAGTTCGTCAAGGATCTGGACCTTGATGTGAAATGATTATCAAATAATTACATAATACGATGAAGCTTCATTGCGAAAATCTTGTCAAGAAATACGGTGTGAGGACTGTTGTCAAGGGCGTCTCCATGGAGGTGAGCCAGGGCGAAATTGTGGGTTTTCTCGGTCCTAATGGAGCCGGCAAGACCACCAGTTTCTATATGATTACAGGCCAGATTGTCCCGAATGAAGGAAGAATATTCCTCGATGATGAGGAGATTACCGGTCTGCCGATGTTCAAACGTGCACAGAAGGGAGTCGGATATCTGCCTCAGGAGGCGTCGGTCTTCAGGAAGATGTCCGTGGAGGACAATATCATGTCCGTTATGGAGCTTTCCGACATGACCAAACAGGAGCGTCAGGAGCGTCTCGAGTCACTTATTGACGAGTTCAACCTGTCAAAGGTCAGGAAGAGTCTCGGAATCCAGCTCTCCGGAGGTGAGAGAAGGCGTTGCGAAATAGCGAGGGCTCTTGCAATTGACCCGAAGTTCATACTTCTCGACGAGCCTTTCGCGGGTGTGGACCCGATTGCCGTGGAGGATATCCAGTATATCATTGCCAAGCTCAAGTACAAGAATATCGGGGTGATTATCACGGACCACAATGTGGGTGAGACCCTTGCCATCATTGACAGGGCCTATCTCCTGTATGAGGGTACGATTCTTCAGTCCGGCAGTCCGGAGGCTCTTGCCGCGGATGAGGATGTACGTACGAAGTATCTCGGCTCGGGATTCGTGCTGAAGCGTTCTCCGGCGGTTGAGAGAGCCCGCGCGGAGAATGGGGAATCTTATCCTATATAAACGTAATCACGGATGTCCTGAGGGGAGACCGGATTGCCGCCGAGAATGAGAAGCCGCTCCACTACATTGCGCAACTCGCGGATGTTTCCTGTCCAGCTCTTGTCCTGCAGCATCTTCACGGCTTCCGGTGAGAATGCCTTCCGGGACATTCCCGATTCGGTGCAAACCTGCTCAATGAAGTAATTGACCAATAGAGGAATATCGTCCTTGCGCTCGTCAAGCGAAGGGACGTGCAGCACAATCACGCTGAGCCTGTGGTACAGGTCCTCCCTGAAATTGCCTTTCGCTATTTCCTCCTTCAGGTCCTTGTTGGTCGCAGCCACTACCCTGACATCCACCTCGATGTCCTTGTCGCTGCCGACTCTCGAAAGTTTCCTCTCCTGGAGCACCCTGAGTACCTTTGCCTGGGCGGAAAGACTCATGTCTCCGATCTCGTCGAGGAAAAGAGTGCCGCCGTCAGCCTGCTCGAATTTGCCCTTGTGCTGCTTGATTGCCGAGGTGAAGGCCCCTTTCTCATGTCCGAACAGTTCGCTCTCGATGAGTTCAGACGGGATTGCTGCGCAGTTCACTTCAATATATGGCATTGCGCTTCGCGCGCTCTGCTGATGCAGGCTCCTCGCAACCAACTCCTTGCCGGATCCGTTGGACCCTGTTATGAGAACTCTCGCGTCTGTCGGTGCCACTTTCTCTATCATTTCCCTCAGATGTACCATCGGTGCGGATTCTCCTACCATCTGTTTGCCATAGACTTTCTTTTTCAGGCTGGTATTCTCCGCCACGATGGAAGTATGTTCCGTAGCGTGCTTGATGGTAATCAGTATCCTGTTGAGATCCAAAGGTTTCTGTATGAAGTCAAATGCTCCGTGCTTGATGCAGTCCACGGCCGTGTCGATGTCTCCGTGCCCGGATATCATGACAATCGCAGAGTCAATTCCCTCGCTTTTCAATTTATCCAGAACCTCCGTGCCTTCCATGTTCGGCATCTTGATGTCGCAGAATATCACGTCGTACCTTTCCTTTTCTGCCAGCGAGATGCCCGTAGGCCCGTCTTCAGCCACATCTACCGTATAACCTTCATCTGAAAGGATTTCGCTGAGCGAATTGCGGATCGCCCTCTCGTCATCGACAATAAGTATTTTCATCAGAATAGAATCAGTTTGAATTGTTGTTATAAATCCGGGATTGCCTCAAGCAAATATCGTGCACATGGCGCAAGCCTAAAAAAAGAACCGGCCGGAAGACCCCGCAGCCATTGCCGGCAGCGATCCTTTCAGCCAGTCCGTAGAATATTCCAGGGAGTTACACTCTCTGTCCGTAAGAACGGTCAGTGGTGTTAACCGTGATGGTGTCATCCTGATTGATGAAGAGCGGAACCATGATTTTGGCACCGGTCTCGAGCGTGCACTCCTTGAGCGCGCTGGTGGAGGCTGTGTTGCCCTTCACTGCAGGCTCGGTGTAAGTCACCTTGAGAGTTACGTATGTAGGGAGCTCGCAGGTGAGGCATCTTTCCTCGTCAACCACGAACATCATCTCCACGTGCTGGCCCTCTTTCATGAGGTCTGCGTTCTCAACTACGTCATGAGGCAGGTGAATCTGCTCGAAAGTCTCCTCGTGCATGAAGTTGAATCCGTCTTCATCGGAATAGAGGAACTGGTATGGACGTCTTTCGACGTTGATGGTCTCCACTTTGGCACCTGCGGTGAATGTGTTTTCAAGGATACGACCGTTCTCGAGGTTGCGGAGTTTTGTCTTTACGAATGCTGGACCCTTACCCGGCTTTACGTGCTGGAAATACACGATCATGCACGGCTTGCCGTTGTAATTGAGGTACATTCCGTTTTTGAAATCAGCTGTTGTTGCCATATATAAAAATTGATTTGTCCGAATTTCAATATTTTCCGGCGCAAATTTATAAAATTGCAGGCGAAATGCAAAATTTTCATTCAAAAGACTTTATCCTTTCAGCTACGGCCTCAAGCTGCCACTGTGGCGTGGATGTCGCGCCGCATACGCCGGCCCTGTCGTCCTTGCGGAACCATTCAGGACGGACATCCTCTTCGTTGGTGACGTGATATGTCCTGATATTCAATGATTTGCATAGCTCGCAGAGAACTTTCCCGTTCGAACTGTCCCTCCCGGATACGAATATCACTATGTCATGGTTCAGGGCGAAGTCCGAGAGGCCTGAATGCCTGGATGCCACCTGTGAGCATATAGTCTCGTGAATCCTGAGAAGCCCGCGCCCCCTGAACTGGACTATGGAAAGCTCATGCTCCATGGACATCCTCTCCTCGATTGCAGAACAGATTTCCGAATATTCCGCCGGGCTTTTGGTAGTCTGTGAGAATACTTCCACGGGGCCTCCGAGGTTTACCGTACCGTTGGAAACAGCTTCCCTCAATGTTGCCATGCTGTCTATGACCACGACTTTCCCGTCTGCCTGCCCGAGAAGCCCGAGCACTTCGGCGTGACCTACTTTCCCGAAAATGATTATCTGTCCTCCGTTGTCCTTCACCCTTCCGGCGGCCTCCCTTATGCTCTGCTGCAGTTTCAGTACCACGGGACATGTGCAGTCAATCACCTCGAGTCCCAGTGTTTCAGCTGTCCTGTATGTTTCAGGAGGTTCTCCGTGTGCCCTGAAAAGAACCTTGCTGCCGTGGGGTAGCTTCACGAGATCATCCTTGGTGACCGCCTCCAGACCTTTCCTGTCAAGACGCAGGAGCTCGGCGTCGTTGTGCACGATTGCCCCGAGCGAATACAATCTCTCGCCGTCAGCATTCTCCAGAATTTCTTCCGCCTTGCTGATGGCCCGGATCACACCTCCGCAGAATCCGGAATGCGAATCTATTTCAACAGTACACGCCATTTCTTATCGGTCAATCTCCGTATCTGCTCCGTATCAGGTTCTTTATCCACTCCATCTGGTCCTCCGGCGTCATGTCGGTATTGTCGAGAATCACTGCGTCCTCTGCCTGCCTGAGCGGGGAGGTCTCCCTGTGGGAGTCAATATAGTCACGGCTCTTCAGGTTCTCGAGAACGGTGCCGAAGTCAGCTTCCTGTCCCGCGGCTTTCATCTCCTTGAGCCTCCTCCCGGCCCTCACCCTGTCATCTGCGACCATGAAAATCTTGATGTCGGCATCTGGGAAGACCGTAGTGCCTATGTCCCTTCCGTCCATGACCACCCTTCCTGACTTTCCGTATTCCACAAGTATCCTGTCAACGTATCTCCTGACTTCAGGAAGCACTGCCACGGGGCTTACTGCCGATGATACTTCGATGGAACGGATAGGAACGTCCACGCATTCTTCCCCTATGAAAGTGTGGCTGCCGCCTTCGCCGTGCTCGAAATGTATGTCGAGGGTGCCGAGGGCTTCAGAAAGCCTGGCCGTATCGATGGACTTGTCCTCAGAGACCATGCCGCTGCGCATCGCGAACAGTGTCACGGCCCGGTAGAGGGCTCCGGAATCCAGGTACAAGAAAGAAAATTCTTTTGCTATCTGCTTTGCAAAAGAACTTTTACCTGTTGACGAGTAGCCGTCTATGGCGATGATGATGTCTGGGACGTTCATTGAAATATCCGTTGGTTGGATGCAAATGTAGAAAAAAATATAATCATCCGCAATAGAAATCTCTTTCAGTGTGTCCGTGCCGGGCCTCAGTCCTTTTTCTGTATCTTGAGCTGCTGTATCTTGTAAGACTGGTTCTTGAAAGAGACGAATATTGTCACCTCGAACAATTCTCCTCCGGCGTTCAGGCGGCCGAGTGCATATTTCATGTTGGAACGGCCTGCGGTATGCGTGATGTCGAATTCCCTCGGACTGTAGCTGTCGAAGAATGTCTTCACGATGCAGCGGGCCTGGTTCTTGCTCGAGTCGCTGGTGTTTGAGATGATGGATATCTCGAGATTGTCGTCGAACCATGCGGATAGTTTCTCCGCATCCCCGAGCCTTATGTATTTGGCGATGGGCACGAACACGTCATACCCTCCTGTCTGTGCGGACATGTTTCCGCAGCAGAAAAGGGCGATGGCCAGCAATATCGTCTTGAATCCTAGATGTTTCATAAGTGCCCGCATTGTTGAAGATACGGCCTTTTTATTGCAAATACCGAGCCACGTATGTATATTTGCATGGTATGAAGATGACTTTGCTCACGGTCGGCAAGACCGATGTGCGCTGGGTGCGCGAAGGACTGGACTTGTATGTGTCCCGTCTGGAGCATTATGTCAAGTTCTCCTTGAAAGAGATTCCGGAATTGAAGAACGTGTCCGCATTCACGAAGGAGCAGATCAAGGAGAAGGAGGGGGAACTGATACTGTCTTCAGTCCAGCCGTCGGACGAACTGGTTCTCCTCGACGAAAGGGGCAGCATGTACAGGTCTGTGGATTTCGCCTCTTTCCTGCAGGACAGGATGGTCAGGAGCGGCAGGAACATGGTGTTCGTCGTGGGAGGGGCTTACGGCTTCTCTTCCGCCGTGTATTCCAGGGCATCTTCAATGATTTCTCTTTCCGGGATGACCTTCTCACACCAGATGGTCAGGGTCATTTTCGCAGAACAGCTTTACCGAGCGTTCTCCATTATGAAAGGGGAGCCATATCATCATGAAGGATAATACGGAATGAAAGGACTGGCTGGAAAAATAAGAATGCCGCGTTTGCGGAACAATGCCTGGATGCTCGGATTCCTGTGCGTCCTTCTTGCCGCCTGTGCTGCTTTCTTCCTGATGCGCAATGCCGACATGTCCGGACTTACCTCGTCCCGGGTCAGCAGGCTCATAAACAAGCGGATGGCCCGCCTCGAGACTTTCATGGATGCAGCGATGTCCGCGAACCACAATGACTGGCTGACCTTGGACGGACTGGACGAGGACATGGTGGTGTACAGGTATGTGAACGACTCTCTCCAGTCATGGTGCAACCAGTTCTCCCTCGACAATGACGATATCAGCAAACGTCTCGTTGTCCAGAGGTTCGTGAATCTCAGATACAATTTCGTCTCTCCTCTTGCAGAGGCCGACACAGTGGTCAGGTATATAAACATGGGGCCGAAATGGTATCTTGTCAAGTCGGTCTCTGACAGGCGGGGCTGCAGTGTCATAGGAGGACTTGAAATCCGCAATACCATGGATACCAGGTCTGTGAACGGCGTGAACCCGCGTTTCAGGCTCGGAGACCAATATTCCCTGCATCCTGTCAGCTATCCGGGAGGTGAACCTGTTTTCGTGTCCGGATATCCTTTACTGAAACTCCTCAGGGAGTCTTCCGGAGGGGATCCTCTGTTCCCGGACTCGTCCCTGCTGTGGATAGCGATGGGCATTTTCGTCTTGATGATCGTGACTTTCCTGTACTTCAACAGGAATTTGAAGGTGATGTTCATAGCCATGGGGAGCATTACCGTGCTGATGGCTGTGTTCTATGCCCTCGGGATCGGGATGAAGAGCAGCGCGAGCATATTCTCCCCGACATTGTATGCGGACGGTGCGGTCCTGTATTCGCTGGGTGCAGTCCTAATAATCAATATATGGATCTGCCTGATGACAGGCTGCTATTATCTGTGCCGGAAAGTGATAGTCAGGGATATTCTGGAACATGGCTCCAAAGGCGGTGCGGTGGCCCTCGTCTTCTCCGCAGGTTTCAGCATCATACTGCTCGCCCTGTACGTGCTCTATTCTTTCCGGAGCCTCATCCTCAACTCAGACATGTCCCTGGAGCTGTACAAGATGTCCACGTTCAACAGGTTCACCGTCTATGTGTATATCTCATATATGGGGCTGTTGTCGCTGATACCGCTCATCATCCAGTCTGTCAGATATCCGGTATTCCATTTTACTGGACTCAGGTATAACGTGTTCTCGCGATGGGGAAGGAGCCTGTTCGCATTAATCAGCGCAGCTTTCCTGCTGACCGTGTTCTCGTTCCTCGGTGTCAGGAAGGAGGCCAACAGGGCAGGTATCTGGACCAGCCGCATGGCAATCGACAGGGACCTGGTGCTGGAACTCCAGCTCCGCGGCGTCGAAAATGCAGTGGCGTCCGACAATACGATAGCTGAAGTTATCCGGTCAACTGTTGACTACAAGCTGATACTCAACAGGTTGAATGAGACATACATGAGCCGCATCTCCAAGGATTACGATGTCTCGGTCCTGATTTTCAAGGACAATATCTCCGATCCGCAGCTTATCAAGTATTTCAACGAGAGGATGGCCAATGCCGTCCCGATTGCGCCGGATTCCCGATTCTCCTACAGCCGTACGGTCAACGGAAGGGCCCAGTATACCGGACTCTTCGTGTATTATTTCCCGGACAACGGGGTAATCCGCATGGTCATCGGTGTCAATTCCAAGGCGGACAAGGAGGATCGCGGATATTCCTTCATCCTTGACGAGAACGCTCCGGGTTCCGTGGTGATACCTCCGCAGTATTCCTATGCCAAGTACATTGGAGGCAAGATTGTCAGCTATAAGGGCGATTTCCCATATCCTACGGTCCTCAGCGGCAAATTCAAGGCCGAGATAGACAATAATAATCCGCAGAGGGCGATTTCCGGGGCATATGCGCATTTCTATACCCAGATTTCCCCGGACGAGGCCATAGTGATATCCCGCCCGAAAATCAGCGTGATGCAATACGTCGTGGCTGCCGGCATGATTTATATCCTGGCCTATTTCTGGATAAGTTCATTTGCCCTGCGCAGGAAGAAGAAAAGCGATTTCGAGAAAAATTATTACAAGTCCCGTGTGAATACGGTGCTGTTCCTGTCCATGCTTCTCACCCTCGTGACGATGAGCATAATCATGGTGTTCTTCGTGTACAAGCGCAATGACGAGAATGTCAAGAAGCTGATGACCAGCAAGATTACCACCATCCAGTCCCTTATGGCGAACAGGGTGAGGTCTCTGGGATCATATCTCGACATGACCAATCCTGACATGACGGCCGTCATGGAGGATGTGGCCAACTATACCAGGACGGACATCACTCTGTACAGCCCGGACGGGAAAGTTTTCAATTCCACAGCCCCTGAGATTTTCGAAAGGATGATCCTGGGCTCCAGGACGAATCCTGAGGCTTACCGCAATATCATTTACAGCAGCAAACGGTATTATATACACAAGGAAAGTGTTGCAGGCAGGACGTTCTACACCATGTACGCCCCGCTTATCAATGACCAGGGCAAGATCCTGGCAATCCTGAGCGCCCCTTATACCGACTCGGGTCTTTCGTTCCGTGCGGACGCGGTATTCCATTCGGTATTCGTGATAACGGTGTTCTTCATATTGCTGATAATCACGAGGTTCTTTACTACCAGAGTGGTCGACAAGATGTTTAGGCCGATTATCGAGATGGGCAGGAAAATGCTTTCCGCGAGGACGGGAGGGCTGGAATATATCATTTATGACAAGGAGGACGAGCTCACGGGCCTCGTGCGGGCGTACAATCTGATGGTGCATGACCTGTCGGAGTCCGGGAAGCAGGTGGCCCAGGCTGAACGCGAGCGCGCATGGAGTGAGATGGCCCGCCAGGTGGCACATGAGATTAAGAATCCGCTGACCCCGATCAAACTCCAGATTCAGAGGCTCATAAGGATGAAGTCCAACAACAATCCGAACTGGGAGGCCAAGTTCGATGACATCTCGAGAGTCATCCTCGACAGTATCGATGTCCTCACCGACACGGCCAATGAATTCTCCACTTTCGCCAAGCTCTATACCGAGGAGATGGTGCCTATCGACCTGGATGCTCTCGCTTCCGACCAGATTGCGATGTTCGGGGACAGGGAGAACATATCGTTCGAGTATTTCGGATTCAAGGGCGCATATGTCATGGGGCCTAAGCCTCAGCTGACCCGTGTCTTCGTGAATCTCCTGACGAATGCAGTCCAGGCCATCGAGAACCAGCAGGCTGAAGACAGGGAATCCGGCAGGGAACCGTTCCACGGGATAATAATGTTGTCGGTGAGGAAGAGTTCCAGGGAGTCTTTCTATGACATTGTGTTCGAGGACAACGGCCCGGGAATCAAGGACGAAAACCGCGGACGGCTCTTCACGCCGAATTTCACCACCAAGAGCAGCGGCACGGGTCTGGGGCTTGCCATATGCAAGAACATCCTCGAGCGCTGCGGCGGCGAAATTACATACAACAGGTCATTCACCCTGAAGGGAGCCTGCTTCACGGTACGTTTTCCGAAAATGAAGAATCCTCCTACTTCTGCCTGATGAATATCTGCACAGGACAACCGGTCAGGTCGAAATGAGACCTGAGCTTGTTCTCGAGGAACCGCTTGTACGGTTCCTTGATGTACTGCGGCAGATTGCAGAAGAACGCGAATGCCGGGAACTTGGTAGGAAGCTGGGTTATGTATTTGATATTTACCACCTTGCCCTTCCACATCGGAGGAGGGTAATTGTCAATCTCAGGAAGCATCGTGTCCATCAGCCTGGAAGTGCTCAGCCTTCTGGAATAATTCTCATATACATGTGCTATCGCATCGAGAACGTCGAGAATCCTCTGCTTCTTGAGTACGGAAGTGAAGATTATAGGTACGTCGCTGAAAGGGGCGATTCTCGCACGGAGGGCTTCCGTGTACTGGGCAAGCGTATTGCTCTCCTTCTCGAAGAGATCCCATTTGTTAACCACGATTACGCATCCCTTCCTGTTCCTCTTGATAAGGTTGAAGATATTCATGTCCTGGGCCTCCATGCCGGTCGTGGCGTCAATCATCATGATGCAGACGTCACTGTGCTCGATGGCCCTGATGGAACGCATTACGGAATAGAACTCCAGGTCTTCCTGAACCCTGTTCTTCTTCCTGATACCGGCCGTGTCCACGAACATGAATTCGTGCCCGAATTTATTGTAATAGCTTGATATCGAATCTCTTGTAGTGCCGGCTACGGACGTTACGATATTCCTCTCCTCGCCGAGAAGGGCGTTGGTAAGGGATGATTTGCCCACATTAGGCTTGCCGACAATGGTGATTCTCGGCACTCCCGGATGCTCGTCCTCTGCGGCAGTGTCCTCCGGAAGGCGTTTCACGATCTCGTCCAGGAGATCCCCTGTGCCGCTCCCGTTGGCGGACGATATCGACCATATTTCTCCGAGCCCCAGGCCGTAGAACTGATACGCGTCGTACATTTTCTCGCCTGAATCGACCTTGTTCACGGCCACTACGACCGGTTTGCCGCATTTCCTCAGGAGAGCGGCAATTTCTGCATCGTAGTCCGTGATGCCTGTGGCGGCCTCCGTCATGAACAATATCAGATCAGCCTCCTCTATGGCTATCACCACCTGTTTCCTGATTTCCTCCTCGAAGACATCATCCGATCCGGAAGTGTATCCTCCCGTATCCACGACGGAGAATTCCTTACCGCACCATTCGCATTTCCCGTAATGTCTGTCGCGGGTCACTCCCGCAGTCTCGTCGACGATTGCCTGTCTCATTCCCACCAGGCGGTTGAAAAGTGTGGATTTGCCGACATTCGGCCTTCCCACGATAGCTACAAGGCTCATAATTAATACTTTATTTGTCCTCTCACGAGGGTGTTATCGGTTTTCATCCCTGCCGGATTCTTTGTGCGGATATAGTCCGCAGCCGGCACAGGAGTCATTGTAAACTCCGGAGCAGCTGGCCCCGGAGTGTTTTTTGTTTCCGGAGGAGAACCTCTCGTCGTCCTCCTCCCTCATGCATCTTATTCCAAGCTTGCGCATGTTCTCGTTCGAACCGACGTCGGTCTGGGGAAATTCCCCGTTTTTCCGGAATATGATATTGAAACACATTCCGAACACACCGATGCCGATGAGAATCACTGCTGCAAGAAAGACTTTCATGCCTGAATACTAGTTTCTCAGAATATGAATTCAGGGCTGATAGGCTCGTTGTCGCGCACTTTCCTGATGATTCTTGCGAATGTGCCGGTCATGGACACCACCTTGATCTTGCTCTTGTCCACGGAAGGATCAGTGGTGAGAGGCACGGTGTCGGTTACATAGACCTCGGAAAGGCTGGAGTTGTTGATCCTGTCGTATGCCGGGCCTGAAAGGATGGCGTGTGTGGCACAAGCCCTTACGCTCTTCGCGCCTTTCTCCATGAGGATGTCTGCAGCCTTGGTCAATGTGCCTGCGGTGTCGATCATGTCATCCACGATGACAACGTTCTTGCCTTCCACCTCACCGATGGCCGTGATGGATGCCACCACGTTGGCCCTTGCCCTGGACTTGTGGCAGATGATTACCGGGCATGCCAGATCCTTGGCATATGCGTTGGCTCTCTTGGCACCGCCCATGTCAGGTGCCGCGATGGCGAGGTTCTCGATGTTGAGGGACTTGAGGTAAGGTATGAAGACCTTGCTTGCGTAAATATGGTCGACAGGAATGTCGAAGAATCCCTGGATCTGGTCAGCGTGCAGGTCGCAGGTCATGATCCTGTCGACACCCGCTGCGCAGAGCAGGTTTGCAACCAGTTTGGCGGCAATGGACACTCTCGGCTTGTCCTTCCTGTCCTGGCGTGCCCAGCCGAAGTAAGGCATCACTGCTATGACCTTGTAGGCCGAAGCCCTTTTTGCGGCATCGATGGTGAGTAGCAGTTCCATGAGGTTGTCGGCAGGAGGGAATGTGGACTGGAGAATGAATACTGTTGCGCCACGTACACTTTCCGAGAAAGAAGGCTGGAATTCACCGTCGCTGAAAGCGGTGACCTCGGAATCTCCAAGATGAATGGGACTTGTGCCCGGTTCTCTGATAGCATTAAGTTCATTGACGACTTTCGCTGCGAAGTCTTTTGATGCCCTGCAGGCAAACAATTCCATTCTATGTTCGGTGTTCATAATGATGTATTGGTTTGAATTCCTTTTTTCACATCGTCGAGAACGGAACCTATGTAGTCCAGGATTTCCTCCTTGCCGAGACCTGTCTGCGAAGAGCTTATGAAATAAGGAGGAAGATCCTCCCAATGCTCTTCAAGCTGCGCCTTGTCCCGCTCTATCTGAGCCTCTCTCGCCACGGGACCGAGTTTGTCCCCCTTGGTGAAGATGATGGCGAACGGTATCCCGTTCTCTCCCAGTTCGTTGAGGAAATCCATGTCGATCTTCCCGATATCGTGCCTGATGTCAATCAGCACGAACAGGAGCAGCATTTCCTCTGAATTGTTCAGATAGTCCCTGATGACGTCCTTGATCTTTGCCCGTTCCTTGTCCGGAAGTTTTGCATAACCGTAACCCGGAAGGTCCACGAGATACCAGCTGTCATTGACCAGGAAATGGTTGATGAGTCTGGTCTTGCCCGGCGTGCCGGATGTCATCGCCAGTTTCGCATTGCCGCAGAGCATGTTTATCAGGGATGATTTTCCGACATTGGATCTTCCTATGAAAGCGAATTCGGGCAGCCTCCGCGCCGTCTGCTGCTCGACCCGGGTGCTGCTGCCGGCAAATATCGCCTTGAAGATTCTCATGTTTTAAAAAAATGTTACGTTTATGCTGAAAAACTTGCGCAAAGATACGAAAAAAATTAAATTTGTAAGCAGACTGCATAAAGAAGAACACAATATATATCCATTAATTGATCTGATTCGAGGATGGAAAGAACTGTCATGGATTTGATTGACCTTCAGTCGAGCGTGAAATCGGCTCTTGAAGGCGCGTTCCCGGGCAAGGTCTGGGTGCGTGCCGAAGTCAGTGCCGTCAAGGTCAGGAGCGGAGGCCATTGCTATCTCGAACTTTCGCAGTCGGATGACAACGGGTTGACAGCCAAGGCATCAGCCATCATCTGGGCCTCCAAATACCGTTTCCTCGGACCGTTCTTCGAGTCGGTTGCCGGTTCTCCTCTCCAGCCCGGGATGCTCGTCCTTGTCCGGGTACAGGTGAATTATAGCGAGCTCTACGGATTTTCACTGATAATAGACGACATCGATGCGGAATATACGCTCGGAGGGAAGGAGAAGGAAAGACAGGCCACCATCGCAAGGTTGCGCAATGAAGGGCTCATGGACTTGCAGAAGGAATTGCCGATGGTTCCTCTCCCATACAGGCTCGCAGTGGTGACTGCTCCGGATGCAGCCGGCTACAAGGATTTCCTCAGGCATCTCCATGAGAATTCATACGGATTCGTGTTCAGGACGGATCTTTTCGAGGCGGTGATGCAAGGCGCCGCTGCTCCGGATTCGATAGTTGCGGCCATCGGGTCTGCAGCGCAGGCTGCTCCGGGGTATGATGCGGTTCTCGTGCTCAGGGGCGGGGGAGCAAGCCTTGACCTGTCCTGCTTTGATGACTACCGGATAGCAGCTGCGATTGCACGTTGCCCTGTCCCGGTGCTGACTGCAGTGGGACATGACCAGGACTACCATATATGTGACATGGTCTCGTGGAGAAATGTCAAAACTCCTACAGCGCTTGCCGATGTCTTCCTGGAAATGTATATGGATGAGGACAGGTTTGTCTCGTCTTTCGGGACCAGGCTGAAGACCGCGTTCCTCAACAAGATAGCGCTCATGGGCTCGAAACTCGATGTCCTGGAGTCGAGAATTGCCGGCGCGGATCCGCGGCGCATTCTTGAAAGAGGTTATGTGCTGGCCCTGAATTCCGGAGGCGTGGTCATGAAGTCCGTTGCGGGGAAGGCGGAAGGAGACCGTGTCTCGATGATGTTCCGGGACGGAGTCCTGGACTGTATAGTGAATGAAGTCAAACCGGCGGTAGAACGCTGAAAACCAATATGTCATGGAAAAATTTGACTATAATGAAGCCATTGCCGAACTGGAACGGATAGCCGCACAGGCTGAAGACCCGTCCACGGGGATCGGTGATATTGACATATATCTCAAGAGGTCGAGGGAACTGATATCCTCATGCCGGGCTTATCTCAGGTCCGCCCGGGACAAGGCTGAAATGTTGGATGAAATCTGATGCTTATGGAGGAGAAGATCAAATATATTTATGAGACGGACCCGTATCTCGGGCCTTACAAGGAGAAGATACTTGCCCGTCATGAACGTATCGAGGCCGCCCGGAAGAAAATCTCCGTCGGCGGAAAGCTCTCGGACGGATTGAACAACCATCTTTATTACGGACTGCACAAGGACGGGAACGGTTTCTGGGTTTTCCGTGAATGGGCTCCCAATGCAAACAGGATTTACCTGACCGGTGAATTCAACAACTGGAAGCGCACCACGGCGTACCAGCTCCAGCCTGTCGGGAACGGAAACTGGGAGATAAGGCTGCCGGAGATGTTCCTGCACCACGGACAATTGTACAAACTTTTCATAGAGTGGCCGGGAGGCGGGGCAGAGAGGCTTCCTGCCTATGTCCGGAGAGTCGTCCAGGACCCGGTGACCAAGGTGTTCTGCGCCCAGGTATGGGATCCGGAGCAGAAATATGAGTGGAAGCACCCTTCTCCGGGGCCGAGGCCTCATCCTCTCATCTATGAGTGTCATATAGGCATGAGCTCCGAGCAGGAGAAGGTCGCCACATTCGAGGAGTTCCGCAGGGACGTTCTTCCGCATGTGCGTGACCTCGGCTATGATACACTCCAGATAATGGCCCTGCAGGAGCATCCTTATTACGGTTCTTTCGGTTATCAGGTTTCCAATTTCTACGCCCTGTCGTCCAGGTTCGGCACTCCTGAGGATTTCAAGAGACTCGTGGACGAGGCCCATTCGATGGGCATTGCGGTGGTAATGGACATAGTGCATTCCCACAGCGTGGACAATGAGGCGGAAGGTCTCGGGAAATTTGACGGCCGGGAAGACCTCTATTTTTACAAAGGCCCGCAGGGACGCCATCCGGCATGGGGCTCAAGATGCTTTGACTACGGCAAGGACGAGACCAAATATTTCCTCCTGTCCAACTGCAAGTTCTGGATGGACGAGTACCATCTCGACGGATTCCGTTTCGACGGTGTGACGAGCATGCTCTACTGGGACCACGGGCTGGGCAAGGATTTCGTGGGATATGACAATTATTTCAATTCCGGGGTGGACGAGAATGCAGTGACCTATCTTGCACTTGCCGCCCTTTTGGTCAAGGAAATCAATCCTGATGCAATCACGATTGCAGAGGACATGAGCGGAATGGCCGGACTTGCTGCCCCTTATGAGGCAGGTGGCCTGGGATTCGACTTCAGGATGGCGATGGGAGTGGCGGACCACTGGATCAAATGGCTGAAGGAGAGGAGCGACGAGCAGTGGGACATGGGCAATATCTGGTGGGAACTCACAAACAAGCGCAAGGACGAGAAGACCATCAGCTACGCAGAGTGCCACGACCAGGCTCTCGTCGGCGACAAGACTCTGATATTCAGGCTGATGGACAAGGAAATGTACACCTCGATGAACAAGGACTCGAAGAACCTTGTGGTGGACCGTGGAATAGCCTTGCACAAGATGATACGCCTCGCTACCATAGCGACGGCCGGGGACGGCTACCTGAATTTCATGGGCAATGAGTTCGGGCATCCGGAGTGGATAGATTTTCCGCGTGAGGGGAATGGCTGGTCGTACAAATATGCGCGCCGCCAGTGGTCTCTCTGCAGGCCGGATTATCTGCGGTACAGCTACCTCATGAATTTCGACAGGGACATGATTCATTTGTTCAAAAAGTCGGACCTTCTCGCGTATCCACCGGAGCCTGTAGTGGCGGACGAAACTAAAAAAGTGTTGATTTTCAAGCGCAAAAGTTGTATCTTTGCATTCAATTTCAATCCTTCTGCCTCGTTCACGGACTATGGATTCAATGTCCCCGAAGGGGACTGGAAACTGGTGTTCGACTCGGACAGCAGGAATTATGACGGTTTCGGCAGACTCGTTCCGGGTGAGGTTCACCATTCTGACGGGAGGATGTCCGTCTATCTGCCGAGCAGGTGCGTTTTGGTATTTTGTAGAACAGACAAATAATTAATATTTCGAATATGGCATTTCTGAAATTCAACAAGGCCGAGCTTGTGAACCTGTCCTATTCGCTCAAGAGGGAGATCCTCAGCGCGAACAAGACCGGTGCATATTGCAACACTTCGATTGTGGCCTGCAACACAAGGCGTTATCACGGCCTCCTGGGAGTTCCTGTGGACAATTTCGGAGAAAGCAAGTACATGCTGCTTTCAGCTGTGGACGAGAGCCTTTCCGTCAACGGGAAGCTTTTCAACCTCGGCATCCACTGCTACGGGGACA
Organism: Candidatus Cryptobacteroides sp.; assembly: GCA_051869955.1. GTDB lineage: Bacteria > Bacteroidota > Bacteroidia > Bacteroidales > UBA932 > Cryptobacteroides. Next base: position 4,061 of record JBJEBJ010000049.1, on the reverse strand, counting down.
TCTATGAGCCGAGAGGACACAAGTACATTGTGGATTTTTCCGCCGACCCTGTTCCTGAAATCACCTACAGGGTAGGGCAGATAGAGTTCACGAAGAGCATCCTGCTTGCTCCGGACAAGGATCAGGTGATGCTCCGCTATGAGCTTAAGAAGTCACCTGCCAAAATCCAGGTGCTCCTCAAGCCTTTCCTGGCGTTCAGGAACGTGCACAGCCTGACTTCGCGGAATTCTTCCGCAAGAACCGACTTCAAAACTGTGAAAAACGGAGTATCCTTCAACATGTATGAGGGATTCCCTGACCTGAACATCCAGTTGAACACTTCCGATTACGAGTACAAGCCGTCTCCGTGCTGGTACAATGACGTGACCTATTCAGACGAGGCCCGCCGCGGATTCGCATGCAAGGAAGACCTCTTCGTTCCGGGCAGTTTCATCCTGTCCATGGCAGAAGGGGATTCAGTGATTCTTTCCGCTTCCGTGACCGAGGAGAACCCTTCAATGATGAAGAGGCGTTACAATGCCGCAGTCAAGTCAATGCACCGCATCGGAAACTATCACGACCAGCTCGTGCATTGCGCCGATGTTCTCATCAGGGACAGGAACGGCAGGAAGAGCATCACTGCCGGTTTCTCATGGCTTTATACTGGCCTTCTCAGGGAGACCCTCTACACTCTTCCGGGCCTGACGATTTATGCCGGCAAGCCTCAGGAGTTCGAGGAGATTCTTGACAATCTCATCAAGGACAACTACGAGCGTTTCCATACCCGTACCACCCAGGTCGAGGCACCTCTGATGCTGGCCGGGGCTCTCAGGGAATATATTGAGTCCGGGGCTTCCGCCAAAGCCGTCTGGAAGAAATACGGTGGACTTGTCAAGGAGGTTGTCGAGAGCTATCTGCCTGGAGTGAGAAAGGAAGTTTCTCTCCAGCCTAACGGTCTTCTCTGGGCCCAGAAGGACAGTACTGCACTCACATGGATGAACGCATATGCCGACGGCCATCCGGTCACCGAGCGCGCAGGATATCAGGTGGAGACCAATGCTTTCTGGTATGACACCCTCTGCTTCGCCATTGAGAACGAATCGCTTTACGGTCCTAAGGACAGCAAATTCTGCGAGACCTGGATTCCGGTCCGTGACCTCGTGAAGGAGAACTACCAGAAGACATTCTGGAATCCTCAGTGCGGATATCTCGCTGATTATGTTGACAATTACGGACAGAACATGGATGTGCGCCCGAACCAGCTGTTCGCGCTTTCCGTGGCTTCCTCCCCGATCAGCGACGACATAGCAGGCAGCATCATCAACATTATCGAAAGGGAACTTGTGACCGCACGCGGTATCAGGACTCTTTCCCCGCGTGACGTGAAATACAAAGGTGTCTATGAGGGCACGCAGCGTGACAGGGACCTCGCATACCATCAGGGTTGCGCATGGCCTGCACTGCTCCTGCCTTATGCCACGGTAGCTTTCAGGATGAGGGGAGCCTCCTTCTGCAAGAAGGCCGAGTGGCTCATGGAGGGATTCTATGCCGACCTGAACAAGCACGGTGTCGGGGCATTCTCCGAGCTTTATGACGGAGACCCTCCTCACGAGGCACACGGAGCAATATCTTCTGCGATGAGCACGGCTGCGCTTCTCGCTGTTGAAAGACTTATTAACAAATATAAGGAGGAAGTATAATGAAAGTACTAATGTTCGGCTGGGAGTTCCCTCCTCATATTGCAGGAGGTCTGGGAACAGCTTGCTATGGTATAGTCAAAGGCCTTGCATACAACGGAGTTGAAACTATTTTCGTGATGCCTTCCGCCAGCGGAGACGAGGACGGCAGCGTCGCAGACATCGTCAATGCGAGCGATGTTCCGGTAAAGATTACGGACACCATGACCCTGGATGATTTCCTCGACAAGGTCCAGTTTGTCCATATCGGAACCAACATGGTCCCTTATCTCGACCCTGAGGAGTTCCATACCCTCGTCGAGGAGGACAGGCACCGCCAGGTGAAGGATTTTGCCGTGCACTACGGCCAGAAATACAAGTTCTCGGGCAAGTATGGCTCGAACCTCATGGAGGAGGTTGCCAGATACGCCATGGTCGGAGGAACCATCGCAATGAGCCGCAAAGGCGATTTCGACGTGATCCACGCCCATGACTGGCTCACCTACATGGCCGGTATTGCCGCCAAGAGGTTGTCGGGCAAGCCGCTCGTGGTCCATGTGCATGCCACTTCCTTCGACAGGAGCAGCGACCAGAACATCGACACCAGGGTGTTCGAGATCGAGAAGCGCGGAATGATGGCTGCAGACAGGGTCATCACCGTCAGCGACCTGACGAGGAATATTGTAATAACAAAATACGGAATCGACCCTGCCAAGGTGGTCACTGTCCATAATGCGGTGGATTTCAGCGGCAGGAGCGAAATACAGGTTGAAAGGGGAGTCAAGGACAAGGTTGTCACCTTCCTCGGACGAATCACTTTCCAGAAAGGTCCGGAGTATTTCATCGAGGCTGCCGCCAAGGTCCTCAAGAGATGTCCTGACGTACGTTTCGTGATGGCCGGAAGCGGAGACATGATGAACCGCTCCATCCGTCAGGTAGCACGCCTCGGCATTTCCGACAGATTCCATTTCACCGGGTTCCTCCGCGGCGCCGAGGTACAGAGGATGTTCGCCCTCTCGGATGTCTATGTGATGCCGTCTGTATCTGAGCCTTTCGGAATTTCGCCTCTCGAGGCCATGAGATCGGGCGTTCCGTCCGTCATCTCCCATCAGTCCGGAGCAGCCGAGATTCTCAAGTACGCCTTCAAGGTGGACTTCTGGGACGTGGATGCGATGGCTGACCAGATATATGCCCTCCTGAAGTATCCGGCTCTTGCGGATTTCGCTTCAAAATATGGCTACGACGAAGTCAATACCCTCAAGTGGAACAACGCTGCAGCCAAGATAAAGAATGTTTATGAATCAGTGACCAAGTAAATTGTTAAGATATGAAACCGTCAAAAAGTTTATGCCTGTATTTCCAGATTCACCAGCCGACAAGGTTGAGACTTTACAGGTTCTTCGATATAGGAAAAGACTCACATTATTATGATGACTTCACCAACCGCACGATTCTGAGGCGTGTCGCCGAGCAGTGCTATCTTCCGATGAACAGGCTCCTGCTCGATCTCATCAATGCGAACAAGGGAGCGTTCAAGGTGGCATTCTCCATCTCCGGCTCAGCCCTCGAGCAGTTCGACAGATATGCTCCGGAGGTCATCGAGAGTTTCCGCAGGCTTGCCGATACAGGTTGTGCAGAATTCCTCTGCGAGACATATTACCATTCTCTCGCTTCCCTCGCATGCCCTGCAGAGTTCAGACATCAGGTCCTCAAGCACAAGGCTGCCATCGAGCATTATTTCGGCGTGACCCCTGTGACCTTCAGGAACACTGAGCTCATCTACTCCGACGCGGTGGGCGAGAGCGTTTATGAACTCGGATTCAAGACAATGCTGACCGAAGGCGCACGCCACATCCTCGGATGGAGAAGCCCGGATTTCATCTATTCAAATGACAGGCAGGAGGGCTTGAAGATCCTGCTCAGGAACTACAAGCTCAGCGACGACATCGCATTCCGCTTCTCCAACAAGGGCTGGAGCGAATGGCCTCTGACCAGCGAGAAATACCTCTCATGGCTGAAGAACGACATCAGGGACAAGGGTGACGTTATAAATCTCTTCATGGACTACGAGACCTTCGGCGAGCACCAGAGCGCAAGCACAGGCATCTTCGACTTCATGCGTTATCTCCCTCAGGCCGTGATCGACGACGGTACATTCAGGTTTGCGACCCCTTCCGAGGCTGCCGCAGCCCACAAGCCGGTATCATCCCTCGAGGTTCTTGAGCCGATTTCATGGGCCGACGAGGAGCGTGACGTCACTGCATGGCTCGGAAACGAACTCCAGCAGGAAGCCTACAACAAGCTCTATGGCCTTTACGAGAAAGTGGCCCTCATCAACGACCCTGCCCTGTTCAATGACTTCGGACATCTCCAGGAGAGCGACCACTTCTATTATATGTGCACGAA
>JBJEBJ010000048.1:0-48635 GCA_051869955.1 Candidatus Cryptobacteroides sp. | reverse complement strand
CCACCATCCGTTTGTTCGTGAGAAACTGAATTATCTTCACAATCTTGTTGTGATTAAATTTCGTTCCTGCCAGTTCGTAGGCAGTGGTCAGTTCTTCTTCCAAAGCCTTATATCCCGAAATAGTTTCTCTTCCCTCAAAAGCCAGTTCGAGAGCCTTGCGATGGATTGTTTCGTGGATGTCCCTATAAGGGGAGAAGGGTTCCTGTTTGGGACGACCTACGCTCTTTTTTGTCGGCACATAGTCTGGCAGAAGTTCGGGAAGTGATTGGTCATTGATGCAGAAGGCAAATGGCAGAAAGTCTTTGGAACGGGTATGCACACTTTCCACTTTGCTGATGTTACTGTCGTCCTTGTCCTTCTCGATTTGGATGACCGTTTCCGCTTTGTTGTTGATTTCTGTGCCGATGTGTCCACGGGCATTTTCATCGCTTTTGTTCTGGTGGAGGATGGTGTGAAGATGAATCTGGTATTCGTCAGTCCACTGCATGAGTTTGGAGATTACGCACGTGGCTTCGCTCGGAGAATTGATGTCATATACCAAGTCACGGATTCCATCAATCACCACAAAACCGAGACCTTCAATATGACTGATGGCATCGTCTATGATAGCTAAACGCTCCTTCGGATTGAACTTGCGCAAAGCGAGAAAATAGAAACGGTCGCAATCCTCATTGGCCGGCAACTCTGCCAGTTTCATTATACGATGCATTACAATCATGCAATGGTTCTGACTCTGTTCGGTGTCAATGTAAAGAATGCGGTTTTTCCCGTCATGAAAATCCGTTGTGTAGTTAAGGATTTCTTTTCCGGACAAAGCTGCTGCCACCATAGCCGACACATTGAAAGTCTTTTTGCTTTTGGCCTTGCCTATGGATGCGCTGAAATTTCCCAATGTCCCGATAGGCACTCCGCCTATTTTCAGAACTTCCGGCTCCTGTTCGTACTCCTTTTCCAAACTGAGCATGGTATCTTGCCATCTTGTAGCGACCTGAGCCAGATTTTCAATGGGTGTTGCCGTTTCCATAGCCTACCAGTCTTTAGGGTTGGATTTGTGACGTGTAGCTGCAAGCATTCGGGCGTGTTCTTCCTCTATGCTTATAGGCGTTTCTCCTTTTCTTCCGCTTTCCAACCATTTGTCCAATTCATCACGATAGACAAACAGGTGCTTGCCTTGTTTAATGATTGGAATACCTCCATGTTTGGCTTTGTAATAAAAGGATGATTTCGATATACCTAAATATTCGCAGACTTCATCAACGGTCATTGGAACATGGGTATCCTTTTTTACCTCGTTATGCTGCTGATGAAGTTTTTCTGTCAGCAGATTTTCCATACTTGAGATTCTCTCGCAGAGTTCGCCTACCATTTCCGGTAGGTCATTGAAGGTTAATTTGTTTCTTTGCATGATATAACATTGTTTTTGTTAAACATGCTGCAAACCAATACAATGATGTAATGCTGACAAACCTCAGAAAGCAATAATATTTCGGTCTGCGTTGAATAACCCTAATTGGTTGAATCTAAGTCTGATTCAGGGTCATTCTTCATACATTTGAAGTGATAATCTCCGGTTTTAGGAATATCAAGTGCTATTTTGCAAACTCCGCATGTCCGGAGATTTTTAGACAGATATTTAATTGAAGCATCTTTTAATTCATGTGGGAATATAGTATGTATGAATGTTGCTCTATCTATAAGAGAAATGCCCAATCTCTCCCCGATGTTCCATACGAAATGCATCAGGTCGATAGAACGGAGGGAATTATCTACTTTTGAACGGATTGGCTTGTATAAATCAAACTGTCCGTGCACAAAATACTCTATGTTTTCATGTAGAATTTCAAGATTTTCTTTTGAAAGAAATTCCGTCATTACAAATGTGGTATATTCATGAATGACACGCTTAATGTCTGCCTGCCTTTCTGCTTTTTCACGTTCAATTTCGGCGACACGCACTTCATAATTATCCATATAATCATGTTTTACAACTAAGTTTCCCGGACTTATATCCTTGTCCTTTGGGTACTCCGGATCAATCTCCTTAATTTGTTCGGGTAGAGGTCTTACTTGCTTGCCAAAAGACAAACTCAATTCATTCTTTGTAATGAATTGGAAAAAGAAACGCTGAAGTACTCCACAGACAAGTATCATTGCCGTGATATATAAAATAACTGGAGTGGAATATTCCATCAGGTTGATATGGCAACTGAGATATAAATAGGAGTCTGTTGCCCAGTAAAGGATGACACTTACTGAAAGTATGAAACTGGTTCTTTGAGGAGAGATTTTAATACTATTCGTCATAAACTGATACTGTTTGAGTTTTACAATAAGACAAATGTATATGCAGATTTCCAAATAGTTGCTGTTTGTAATAGATAATCGTTCAGAATTTAAGAAAAAATACGCTCAGAGTATGATTTGATGCAAAATGTCATACTCTGAGCTATAAAAATGGGATTATTTGAACCTTAATTCTTACTTGCGGATTAAAGAGATTCTGTTGCTGGCTTCACGCTTGTTACTGTCTACAACTTTCATGTACCGTTGTGTCGTGGTGATACTTTTATGTGCCATATTACTTTGAATGGTACGTATGTCTGTGCCGGCTGCTCCTTGAAGTGTTGCGTATGTTCTTCGGTAGGAGTGGAAAGTGATATTCTTGGTAATACCGGCTTTGCGAATCCACTCTTTCATGGGTTGCTGTGTCCAACTTCGTTTCAATCCTTTAAATACTAATCCGGTTTTTTCCGGAGAATAGCCGATTAATTGCAGGGCTTCGTCACTGATTGGAATGATGTCCTCTGTTTTGGTCTTTTGGGTAATTGTATGGACACATTTTCCTCCGGCTGCAAAGTCAACGATTTCATGCCATTGCAACGATAGTATGTCGCTGATTCTAAGACTGGTCAGACATGAAAACAATGCCGCTGTTTTCAGAATCGGCTTTTTGCAAGGTGTCTCAGCCAATTTGTAAAGTTCTTCCACACTTAGATAGTCTTTTGGAGTATCTTCCGTTTCGATTTTATCCAAAAAGTCATTGATGTTGGTCTTGATTAGCTGATTGCGATAAAGGATTTTCAAAAGTCCCCTGAATGTTGACCAATAGCCGGAAGCAGAGTTCTTTGAAATGCGACCGTCACGCCTGAGTTGCTTGGCATTTAGCAGATACTCACGAAACTTATTGCAAAGGTCAATATCAATTTCTTCAAAAGTACATTTGCCATGAACGAAGTTGTAGAAATGGTGGTACACAAATTCCCACTTTTGGTCATGCTTGCGAAGCTGCTTGCGGTAGTATTCCAGAAAATCCGCTTTGAGTTTGTGCCTGTCAAAGAAATCATACCTGTCATTAACGATAGATTCAAAGCGTCGGCATCGGATGGCTTCCGCCTTTTCCGACATAGTTGCATTGAAGTTGCGTTCACGTTCATTCTTAGGATTGGCATAAATATAAATGTTCAATCCTTCGTGACGGATGGTCTTCATTGTTTCCTGGTCACGATACCCCGGATAATAATCCAGATAGAAAGAAAGCATCCCATGTTTCAAAGGACGTGTTCTCAATGTTACTGTTTTACATTCTAACATAGTTACAATTATTATTAGTTTATACTTGATTTGCTGCAAATGTCCGTAATGGCTTGACACAGACAATGCTCATTTTTAGAATCATTTTCTGGTCTGCCTAAATTCAGACTTAAGCTTATTTTCTGACACCCATTACATGATCAAATTCCACTTTCAGGAATCTCACGAAACGACCTTTCTTCTCACGTTTGATTTCGTGGAACTGCAGAATGCCATAGACAGAATCCCGTGTGAGATTGTATCTCTTCATGGCTTCCTGCACGGTATAGTATTCCGAAGAATTATCTTCGGCAGTCTGCTTGGATAGGTCAAAATGTAGCTTCGAGTAGAATATCTGACCGTGTTCTTTCTTGGACGGGATGTTGTTGCGATAGACATGGGAGCGGATGGCAACCCGACTCATCCCATACTTTTGTTCTATCTCTTCGGGAGTGTACCATTCGGTCAGATCATTATCTGTCTTGTACTTGGCAAAAACAGCATCAATATGCTTTTTGCTGTAATAGTTGAACTGACGGATTTTTACTTTTGGCACATTATGCTCCCGTGTATAAGTCCATACCCATTTGGTGTTGACCTTGTATTTTTTGGCAATTTCTTCAGCAGTGTAATATTCAGCAATATCAAATTCGACTTTTGACATCACACGTTCATAAGGTTTAGATTTAAGCAAAAGTTCTATATCAGCTCTTCGAATAAAAGACATTCGTGAGCTAATCCGACTTGCTCTCAACTTATTCTCTTTGACTAATTTGTAGATGTACTGACGAGAAACTCCCATCAATTTAGCTGCTTGTGAAAAGGTAAAATACTCTTGATTTTCCAGCATCTTCTTTACCTCCAACAATTCTTGACTCTGAATGAGCTCCATTCTTCGCGCTTTCATTCGATGTTTGTAGCCTCGTTTAGAACATTGAGGACTACAATAATTGGTGGTGGTTTTCTGAGCTATAAAAGGTTTACCACACCATTGACAAATTCTTTTTACTTCCATGTTGTTTTCTCCATATTTTTAGTGAAACCATAAAGATTTAATTTCCCTTTTTGTCTCTCTACGTAAACCATTGTTCACACATGTCGCCAAATGCGTCAGTGTGACATCGGGGATAAACCCCAATTTGTTTCGCGGTAGAAATACGGTAGAAAAATATGGTGAACAACACTATCCAATCGCTATGAACTGGATTTTGGATAAATAAAAAAGCCGCTGAAATTCAGCGACTTCATTATAGTTGATTCTAATTCGTTGCGGTTAATTGCGATGTATCATTTCCCGATGCAGAAGTTCCTGAAGATGTTCCCCAGGATTTCGTCGGTGGTGATGTCGCCGAGGATGGAGCCGAGGTGGTGGAGGGCTTCGCGGAGGTCCTGGGCGATTAGGTCGGGTGGGAGGGAAGAGGACAGGGAATCAACAGGGTCAATGGAGGGGGAGAGGCCGAGGCGGACGCGCGAGAGGGCGGTGGAGGCGTTGGACAGGGCCTCGTAGTGGCGGATGTTCGTCACGAGGGTCGAATCGGTCGTGCCCATCAGGGATGTGGCAAGTTCCGAGAGCCTGTTGACCAATGTTGATAACCCATAGCCGGTCTTTGCGGAAATGGCCATGATATTATTAGTATCAAGTTTATTATCAAAAAGTAAAACAATATTGTTACGAAGGTTAACAATATTGTTACCGGGTAAATCGCAAACCGTAGAGCCTTCAGAGCCCGTCAGCCCGTTGCCGATATCGCATTTATTCATCACTAAAACCACTCTCTGCTCCTTCATGTCGACATTTTCAGCAAGGAACCGGATATCCTTCGTCACTTCATCTTCATCCCGGCTGCAGTCCACGACACCGAGAACTATCGAAGCCTCTGACATTTTCCTCATGGAGCGTTCGATGCCGATTCTCTCCACTATTTCTTCGGTCTTCCTGATCCCGGCGGTATCGATGAAACGCAGCAGGACGCCTCCGATATTGAAAGTCTCCTCCACTGTGTCGCGAGTTGTTCCTTCCACTTCGGATACTATCGCACGGTCTTCTCCCACCAGAGCATTAAGCAGGGTGCTCTTTCCGGCATTCACCGCACCTACTATGGCAACCGGAACTCCGTTTTTCACGGCATTCCCGACCTTGAAAGAAGACACAAGTTTATCAATATGTGCAATAGCTTCATCTACAAGCTTTTGCAATTCTTCGCGGCTTGCGAATTCCACGTCTTCCTCGCTGAAATCCAGCTCCAGTTCGAGAAGGGAGGTCATTTTCAGCAGCTCATCCCGCAACGATTTGAGCTCCAATGAGTAGCCTCCTTTCAGCTGGTTCATTGCGACCCTGTGTGCAGCCTTGCTCTGCGCGGCAATGACATCGGCAACGGCTTCTGCCTGGGCAAGATCCATCTTTCCGTTCAGAAACGCGCGCTGAGTAAATTCACCCGGTCCGGCCGCCCTGGCCCCTGCTGCAGCAAGCTTCTGGAGAATCCCGGACACTATGTATGAAGACGCATGGCACGAAATCTCCACGGAATCCTCACCGGTATATGAGTGCGGAGCGTGGAAAACGCTGACAAGCACATTGTCCAGAATGTTTCCGTCATCTTCCCGCACTGTCCCGTAACGAATCCTGTAACCCTCAGTGTCAGAAAGCTTTGACCCGCTTAAAGATATAATATTGTCAGCCACGTCTATTGCCTCCGGACCGCTGACCCTTATCATCGCCACGGCTCCCGTACCCGGAATTGTCGCAGGAGCAAATATAGTATCTTTCTCAACAACGAACATCATCTCACAGGTTTTCAGACTGTTCCTATATCATTAAGAAATATCGAATTCCAGGCATCGGAAGGCATTCTCCAGTCTCCTCTCGGGGACAATGAAACTGAACCTACCTTAGGACAGTCCGGCAGGCACGAGCGCTTGAACTGCTGCGAGAAGAAACGCTTGACAAATACCTTGAGCCATTTCCCTATGACTGACTTAGGATATTTCCCGTCAAATGCCTTGCACGCAAGGAAATACAGTTTGGAAGGGGAGTATCCGAAACGGAAGAAATTGTACAGGAAAAAGTCGTGCAGTTCGTAAGGGCCGACCAAATCCTCGGTCTTCTGCGAAATCTCACCTTTCTCGTCCACAGGCTTCAGCTCAGGACTGACAGGAGTATCGACAATGTCCATAAGTATTTCACTGACAGTGCGTCCCGAAGCCATAACACCATTTGACCCGAACTTGTTGTCCGCTGCCCATTTCACGAGAAAACGTACAAGAGTCTTCGGAATGCTTGCATTTACGGCATACATCGACATGTGGTCCCCGTTGTAGGTCGCCCAGCCGAGTGCCAGTTCGGAAAGGTCTCCCGTACCTACGACAATGCCGCCTTCCTTGTTGGCCACATCCATAAGAATCTGGGTCCTTTCACGCGCCTGGGAGTTCTCATAGGTAACATCAAGCACCGTTGGGTCCTGGCCGATGTCTTCGAAATGTTGTGCAACTGCCTTACCTATAGGTATTTCCAATGCCGTTACCCCGAGTGCTTCCATGAGGTCTCCGGCATTTTCGTGAGTCCTTTCACTCGTGCCGAGCCCCGGCATCGTTATTCCGATGATACGTTTTCTGTCCCAGCCCAGTTTGTCAAATGCCTGGACACACACGAGCAGGGCAAGGGTGCTGTCAAGACCTCCGGAAATGCCGATTACCGCTGATTTGCAATTGATATGTGCAAGTCTTGTGGCAAGTCCCATCACCTGAATCGAGGTGATTTCCTCGCATCTGCTGTTTCTCTCAAGTTCCGCTTCCCGGCTTACAGGTTTTCCGTCAGCACCGTCAGAATATCCCGGCACGAACGGATGTGCTTCCACATGCCTGAGCAAAGATGCATTGAAATCTGTTCCTGCTCCGTCTCCGGCCGGAATTTTAATGTAAGCTGCAGCAAGGTCCCCGTCCCTCTTTCCGTCAGGGGTAATCAAATGGAACGTACTCTCTTTCTGCCTGAGTATCTGTAGTTTACTGATGTCAACATCGGCCATGCAAAGGTTGTGCTCCATGGAAAATCTGTCATTTTCGCAAAGCAACGACCCGTTCTCGAAAATCATTGAAGATCCTGCGAAAACGAGATCCTGGGTGGATTCCCCGTATCCGCAAGATGAATAGACATAGGCCGAGATCGTCCTTGCAGACTGCTGTGACACAAGCGATTTGCGGTATTGATGCTTCATCAGGACCTCGTTGCTCGCTGACAGATTGACGATTATGTCCGCACCGGCAAGGGCATGGTAAGATGACGGAGGGGCAGGAGTCCAAAGATCCTCGCATATTTCAATGCCGAATGTCGCATTGCCTGCGGCGAACAGCATATCCGGATAGATGGTCGTCATGCCGCCAGCGAACCTTATCGTCTCTCCGGCACCTGAAAAACAGCAATTCTTCCCGTCATCCCTCAAGCTTCCCCTTTCAGGCCTTCCAGGTCCTATGAAATCTGAACCACTTGAAAACCATCGCGATTCGTAAAATTCATTGTAGGTAGGAAGAAATATCTTCGGAACAAGTCCCCTCAAGGAACCATTATGGATGACAGCCGCGCAATTGTACAGTCTCCCACGTACCCTGACAGGGACGCCAGCCACTATTACCGTCTTCTTCCCCCTGGAAAAAGCCTTGATTTTCCTGATTCCTTCCTCTGCCTGCCTGAGCAGCAAATCCTGTCCGAAAAGATCTGCACATGTATAACCGGTGACAGACAATTCAGGAAAAACGCTGATTGCCACTCCGTTCTTTTCGGCGACTTCTGCCAAAGCGCAGATTTCAGCCACATTCCATTCTATATCAGCAACTTTCACTCTCGGGACAGCTGCGGCGACCCTTACAAATCCAAAATCCTCCATTATCGGTCCAATCTACAGTGATTCAATCAGGCGGCAGAAAAGCATTGTCATCTTGTCCGCTGCTGCATCAGCGGCCTTCACTACATCGTCTCCGTCGTTCTTGTAGTCGGCCGCGAATTCTTTCTGTGCGGCGTTCGTGATGACTGACATTCCGAATACGGGTATCTCCGAATGCCTTGCCACAATCACTTCCGGCACTGTGCTCATTCCGGCTGCATCAGCTCCGACTGTACGGAAGAAATGCCACTCTGCAGGAGTCTCGTAAGATGGCCCTGTACCGGCTATATAGACTCCTTCCTTCAGTTCAAGCTTCATTTCAGATGCAATGGCTTTTGCTTCGGCTATCAATGCTTTGTCATAAGGATGAGTCATGTCCGGAAATCTTGGTCCGAACTCGTCGGCATTAGGTCCTACAAGCGGATTCGGCATCAGGTTGATATGGTCCTTGATAATCATCAGGTCTCCTACACGGAAGTCGAAATTGATACCGCCTGCTGCATTGGATACGAACAGATACTGTATCCCGAGCACCTTCATCACGCGAATCGGAAGAGTCACGAGATCCATCGTATATCCTTCATAATAATGTATTCTGCCCTGCATGGCAATCACGGTCTTGCCGCCGAGATTGCCGACGATGAAATTCCCTTTGTGGCCGATGGCAGTGGATACAGGAAATCCCGGAATGTCCCTGTAAGACACCACGATAGGGTCGTCTATCTTCTCTGCAAGTTTGCCAAGTCCGCTGCCGAGCACTATCCCGACAACAGGCTCTCGTCCCTCAAGGCGGTTCTTCACATATTCGGCAGCTTTGAAAATCCTTTCAGTTATTGCATTCATAAATTATTCTGTTTTATATTGTTGATGATTGTTATCAAAATATCTTCTTCAGTTCCTTGCTGGCATTGTCCAGGATTTCTTTCTCCCCGCAAACCTTTCTGTCCCGCATAACGAAGCGACCTCCGGAAATTACCGATTCAATGCAGTCGCTGTGGGCCGAGTAAATGAAATTGGAAAGGAAACTTCCCGGTGAAAGGAAGAAAGAATTGTCAGTATTTACAATGCATATGTCGGCCAGGGCACCTTCTTCAAGTCGTCCGGTTTCGATTCCAAGAGCCTTCGCACCATTTGTCGTGCCAAGGGCAATCAGTTCATCAAGAGGAAGTGCCTTCGGGTCGTTCCGCCATGATTTCTGGAACAATGCGGAAGTCTTCATTGCCTCAAGCATATCGAGATTATTGGATGATGCACATCCGTCAGTGCCGATGCATACATTGGCTCCTGCATCCCGTAACTCATTGTACCTGAAGCGGTAGCCTGAGGAGAGCTTGGTATTGGAATTGATATTGTGGACACAGTTCACACGATGCTTGCCGAGAATCTCGACATCATCGTCATCAAGCCACAATGTGTGGGCCGCTATGACGTTGCTGCCCAGAATGCCAAGCCTGTCAAGATATGCGACCGGACTCAGTCCTCCGTGTGCCGACTTGCAGTCCAGAACCTCCTTCTCTGTCTCGCTAAGATGGATATGAAGCTTGAGATTGTGCTTGCGCGCGAACTCGGATGACCAGATGATCATTTCCTCGCTGACTGAATATACAGCATGGAACGCAACCGCGAAAACACCTCCGTCAGTCCAGCCGAGAGACTCTTCGTAAAATCTTTCGCATTGTTCCCGCTGCCTGGCTGCTTCTTCCTTAAGGCCGTGATCCAGAACTACATAGGAAACAATTGGACGGATTCCCATCTCCACGGCAGCTTCCTTTGCGCGCGGCAGGTGCCAATACTGGTCATTGAATGTCACTGTGCCTGTCCTGATCATTTCGAGGGCGGCCACTTTCGTCCCCCAATACACGAAATCACCGTCAATTCGCGATTCGACATCCCAGATTCTGTCTATCCAGGCATTCAGCGGCACATCTTCCTCGATTCCACGCATCAGCGACATTGCCGCATGGGTATGCATATTGACGAACGCAGGCATCGCAACTCGTCCGGTACAGTCGAGGACTTCAACACCTGAGGCAATACGGCAGTCGCTCCCGCATTTATCATCTTCTTTATGCGGCAGAATCTTCTTTATACGGCTTCCTTCAATGAAAATATCGCTCTTGACGCCACCGCATGTTATGTTTCTCAATAATATCGAACTGCTCATCTTAATTTCCTTAAAAATTGTCTCAATTTTTCAAATTTAGCGATTTTTTCGGATATCACACACGCCAGAGGTATAAACATTCAGGAGACCGGCTGAATGTCTTTTCAGTCAGTCTCCTGCAAATTGTTTGTCCAGCCTCAGAATATATCAGGATCTCCTGCTTCAGTCTCAGGGCTGTAATCCACTCTTTCCTCACGCGGTTCACGTGCAGGGGCGGAAAACGAATCGCCTTTGAGGCACTTGCTCTTGATATAGTCCACTGCTTCCTGAAGGCCTTCGGCAAACTTTTCGAAATCCTCCTTGTAGAGGAAAATCTTATGCTTGTCATAGCTGAAACGGCCGTCCTGCTCCATTTTTCTCTTGCTCTCGGTAATGGTGAGATAAAAATCGTTGTTTCCTTTAGTCGCCTTGACATCAAAGAAATACGTTCTCTTACCAGCCCTTATCGGCTTCGAATAGATTTCGTCTCCGGAACGGTCTCGGGAAAATCCTCCCTCGTAATCTTCATTGTACATATCCCTTCCTTTTAAATTAATTATTACCAAATGTAAGGATTTTTTTCAAAAATGGTAGTATCTTTGGGAAAAATTTTGAAAGAATATATGTTAGGCAGAAGAATTTTGAGGATAAAAGCCTTCAAAGTGCTCTACGGACAGGCCGTTACAGGCATGATGACACTTGAGGATGCGATGGATGAGCTGGACAAGTCATGCGAGGCTGCGAGAGACCTTTATCTGTTCATGCTTGCGATAGTTTCACCTCTCACCCATGAGGCCGCGAATCGTATACAGATGGCAAGGGAGAAATTCAATCCGACTGAGGAGGAGAGGAATCCGAACGAGAAGTTTGCTGACAATGCGCTCGCAAAACTGCTCGATTCCGATCCTGATTTCCAGAAAATAATAGCAAGAAAAGGTCTTTCCTGGCAGCAGTACGACATTTTGATAGGTTCTGTTCTGGAATCAATGAAGGGGAAAACGTATTTCAGGAAATATATGGAGTCCCCGGAGCGTTCGCTGAAGGAGGACTGTCGTCTTTTCACGAAGGTGTTCGAGGAGGAGTTCGTGGACAATCCGCAGATTTATCCGATTCTCGAGGACCTGTCTGTTTACTGGACGGATGACCTGGCCTATGCGCTCACGTTCTGCTGCCGCACATTGACCGATCTCGGCAACGGAGAACAGTGGCGTCTGCCGGACCTCTATCTCAGCGACATGATGCGCAAGAAAAAGAATATCACTGACATGCAGAGTGACAGGGAATTCGTAAGAAAGCTTCTCAAGAACGCATTTACTGGATATGAAGCCTATTTCGCAAGGATATGCGATGCCCTTAAAGGCTGGACATCCGACAGGGTGAACTGCATTGACGTGGCACTTATAGTGCTGGGGCTCGCGGAGGCTGAAAGTTTCCCTGACATACCGGTGAGCGTCACTATCAATGAATATGTCGAGATATCCAAATATTTCTCGCAGCCGAAGAGCACTTCCTTCATCAACGGTATGTTGGACAAGCTCATAGCCAATATGATAGATGAGGGCAAAATAGTGAAGGCCCCGTCCGTGAAAGCATGATGGGCGGCTGCCTCTTGGCATTCTGATGTGAGTTGGTTATATTTGTAATAAATTAATAGAGAAAACATGATGACATTTATTCTTCAGGCAGCGCCGGCAGGACAGGCTCCGGCAGGCGGCGGCTGGTCACTTTGGCTGATGCTTGCCCTTATGTTCGTGGTAATGTGGTTCTTCATGATCCGCCCGCAGCGCAAGCAGCAGAAAGAACTTGAAAAATTCCGCAACGCGCTCAAAAGAGGTGACAAGGTTGTGACCATCGGCGGTATCTACGGAACGGTGGACGAGATCAAGGACAAGACCGTCCTCATCAAGGTTGATGGAGAAATCAAGCTGAGAGTTGACAAGAATTCCCTTGTGAAGGACTTCTCCGCCCAGCAGCAGTAGCCGATAAGTTCCGGACTTGTTTTCAGGCGCGTTATGCTCGAAGTGTTCGGCAAAATATCCAGGGCATTCAACATCAGAGGGAGAGATGCGAAGATATTTCTCGTCTCTCTCCTGTTGGCTTTTGCTATATGGCTGATTCACAATCTGTCGCTCTATTATTCGGAGCTTGTTAGAATCCCGGTCATAGCACAGTGTGATATTCCCGGACATGCCCAGTTGTCGTCGAACTCGTCCATCGTGATTGCCAGATGCAGGGCAGCAGGATTCAACCACATCCGTCTCCGCAGGGCCGAGAAACGGGAACCCGTGAGGATTCAGTTCAGGTTCGAGGATCTGCACAGGAAAGGTGAGGAGGTATATTATGCTACGGCATCTGATCTGGAATCCTATTCCGCCCAGATATTCGGCAGCGGTTCAAAGTTGGAAGTGTATGTAACTGATACACTTACATTCAGGTTTCCGTCAGTCAGCCACAAGGTTGTCCCTGTGCAGCCGGTCTATTCGCTGAATTTCAGGCCGCAGTACGTGAATGTCAGTCCTCTGAAAATGATGCCCGATTCGGTAACAGTATATGGGGAACCGTCACATCTCGGCACAATCGACAAGGTTTTCACCGAGCCTATGTCACTTGAAAATGTCGCATCCTCCCTGCATGGGGTGGTCAGGCTCGAAAGAATCAAGGGAGTTCGCATCTCCGACGAGTCGGTAAGCTATGCGATGGATGTTTCACGTTATGTGGAAATCCGCAAGCAAATCCCGGTGTACGGACGCAATGTCCCGAAAGGCAGGTCCCTGATCATATATCCGTTATCAGCAGATGTTACCTTCAGATGTGCGTTTCCCGTATCTTCTGATCCTTCTGACATTGCGAGGGTCTATATTGACTATGAGGATTTTGCACAGTCCCTCAAGGGACAATGCATTCCGCATGTCGAGAATCTCCCTTCGGGCGTGATAGGATATGGCGTGGAACCGCCGGTATTCGACTGTGTGGAGAGTGGACAATGAAAAAGTACAGAGTCATATTGATTACAGGCGGAATAGGTGCAGGCAAGTCCGAGGCAGCCCGTCACATTGCATCATGCGGAATACCGGTATATGATTCGGACAGCAGGGTGAAGATGCTATATGACAATGATATTCAACTTGTTGAAAATCTTGAGTCTGCACTCGGGACAAGTCTGAGGGATGCCGAGGGAAAGTTGGACAGGAAGATATTGGCCGGCCAGATATTCTCATCATCGGAGAAACTGCGAATCTGTGAGTCAATCGTCCATCCGGCCGTGATCGAGGATTTCAGGCAGTGGGCCTCGGGACAGGATTCCAATATAGTATCTATGGAGTCTGCCATAGCACTTTCAAGACCTCTGTTTGACGGATTCTTCGACTGGTCGATTTATATCAATGCCGATCAGGACGTAAGGATATCCAGAGCTGCCGCTAGGGACGGTTCAGACAGGTCAGCAGTTGCTGCCAGAATCAATTCGCAGCCGGATTTCAGCCGGAAGGCTGATTATATTATAGAGAACAATGGTGGAAAGCAGGAGCTCCATGACAGGATAGAAGCAGTCCTGGAGGAAATCCGTTTCCATGCAAACATAGATGTAAACAACAATAACAGGAAATAAGAAAATGAAAACTGATCTTACCAGAATTCTTTCAGTATCAGGCCAGAGAGGTCTGTACTATTATCTTGCACAGGCCCGCAACGGAGCCATCGCCGAAGCACTTTCCGACAAGAGAAGGACATGTTTCGATGTCAAGATGAGAATCACGACTTTGGCTGACATTTCTATTTATACGAGCGAAGGCGAGATGAAACTGAAGGATGTGTTCCTCAAACTGCACGAGGTGCTCGGAGATGCTGACGCTCCTTCATCCAAAGCTTCAGCTGACGAGCTCAAGGCATTGTTCCTCAAGGCAGTACCGGACTATGACGGAGACCGTTTCTATGTATCTCACATGAAGAAGGTCGTGGACTGGTACAATGAACTGAAGAATTTCGCATCTCTTGACTTCGCTGATCCAGAAGAGGCCGGACAGGCTGATGCAGAGACAGAAGGAAACGATCCTGAAAATGTATAATTGCCGCTTACAAGAGAAAAAGACCATCCGTGTTATCACGATGGGATGCTCTAAGAATATCGTTGACACTGAACATCTTCTGGCTCATGTCAAGGATTATTTCGAGATTGTCCCGGAAGGTGATGACCGGAAGGTGGATTATCTCCTCCTGAACACGTGCGGATTCATCAGTGATGCCAAGGAAGAGTCCATCCAGGCCATACTTGAGGCTACTTGCCTGAAGGCAGAGGGAAAAGTGGGAAAAATTCTCGTATTCGGTTGTTTATCACAACGTTATATGCAGGATATGCCAGGTCTTATCCCCGAAGTGGACGGATGGTTCGGAGCACGTGACCTCGTTCCTGTCGTGAAGGCCCTCGGATGTCCTGTCGAGCCGTCAAGGAAATTGGACAGAGTCCGTTCAGACAGCAGATTGCCTTATGCTTTCCTGAAGATTTCGGAAGGTTGTGACAGACGCTGCTCTTATTGCGCGATTCCGTTCATCCGCGGCCCGCACCGTTCGGTACCGATGGAAGATCTTGTGGCCGAGGCGACAAAACTCGCAGAGTCCGGTGTGAAGGAACTGGTCCTCATTGCTCAGGACACTACATATTATGGCCTTGACCTGTACCATAGGCGGGCTTTGGCCGGACTTCTCGAGAAACTCTCTGAAATAGAGGGAATCCGTCGGATAAGGATTCATTATTCTTATCCTGCAGATTTTCCGGAAGACGTACTCGACCAGATGGCTGGGAACCCGAAGGTCTGCCGGTATATGGATATCCCGCTGCAGCATGTTTCTGACAAAGTGCTTGACATGATGCACAGGCACGTGGACGGAGCATGGACCAGGGAACTCGTCAGGAAGATGCGGGAACGTGTCCCGGGGATTGTTCTCAGGACAACAATAATTACAGGGCATCCCGGAGAAGGGGAGTCCGAATTCAACGAACTTCTTGATTTCGTGAAAGATGCGAAATTCGAGAGACTCGGTGCATTCACATATTCCGAGGAGGAAGGGACCTATGGGGCCGAGCATTATGACGATGACGTTCCGGAGGAGGTAAAGAAAGAAAGACTTGACAGGCTCATGGAAATTCAGAAAGGAATCTCGGCTTCTTTCAATGAATCCCGAATAGGAACGGAAATTGCTGTGCTTGTGGATGCTGTCAATGACGGTATACTGATATGCCGCAGCGAATTCGAGAGCCCTGAAGTGGATGGTGAGATACTTGTCAAGTATGACGCTGATCTGATGGGCATTCCTGCAGAGGACATGCCGGGAAGATTCATCAATGTCCGTGTTACCGGGGCGGACGACTACGATCTCGCTGCTGATTTCCTCGGTTTTGAACAATAGACGCACGATATTATGAACACGAAATCACTATTATTTGCTCTTGCCGCAGTTTGCTGTGCGGTACTGCAATCCTGTGACCCTCAGGCGTTCAGCATGAACGTGGAAATGCGTTATCCCTCCAGGTCGGGCCTGTCCCTCGATGGAAAGAGCGTAGCTGTAGTGTATTTGGAGGAGGATGCGAAGAAGGATTCCGTGTTCAATGAATATCTCGCAAACGGCTTCGCGTCTGCTATTGAAAAAGACTATTTCGGTGGAAATGAAGAAGTTGCGCTCTATCGTATTGAAAAAAATCCAGAGGGACAATATGCATCTCCTGATTCTCTCATCAACCTCGTAATGGAGACAGGGAGAGATGTGGTCTTCCTGTTCGATACTCCTGAATATGGCGAGGTGTCTGTCTCCGAGAAGCAGAAATCTACTGTCGGTACCGGCCAGGATTACTATGTGGCAGCAGTCCCGGTTAGAATCAATCTTTATGCATTCGACTCTTTGTCCGGCAAGGATTCCGTGATGGTATGGAGCGGAAGCCGCAAGCTTACCAAGAATATCACTGCAGATATTTCCCAGGACAGGGCTATGGTTAATGAGGTTCTATGGGGAGAGCTCGCTTCACCTGCAGAGCAGCTCGGATATTCTTCTGCCAAGACGTTTTCCCCTTCATGGAAAGAGGAGACATACACTTTCATTTACTTTGATACTCCATCTTCCTGGGTAACAGCAGCCGAATATGCATTTGACTACAAATGGCAGGACGCCATGAAGATATGGATGACATTGGCAGACTCCAATAATTCTGTCAGGCGTTCATGTGCGGAGTACAACGTAGGTGTCGCATGTTATCTGATGGGAGACAATGACTTAGCTCTCAAATGGTTGAATCTCTCGGACAAGGACAATCCGATATCTCTTTCCAAGACTCTCCGCAGCAGAATCGAGTCGAGAATGAGCATAAAGTAAGCCCGGATTCCTATATGATATCCGCCAATCTGTCGTAATATGTCTTTGTCACCGGAACGCTGACCGGTTCCGGCGTATCCAGATCCGCGAAGAGAAGGCCTCTTGAATCCTTTCTCAATATACGCACATGCTCAGGATTCACAATGTACGATCTATGGCAACGTATAAGTGAATGAGTCGCACACAATTCCTCGATTCCTTTCATTGATGCGCGGAGAACGAATGCCCTCATCTTTCCATTGTCATCCGAATAATGGATATTCACATAGTTTTCGTCAGCACTCAAATAATATATTGAAGATACCATCGCAGCGAATTTGAGATTTCTGCGGTTGTCATAGAAACGTATCCTGTCATCGGGGATTGTCTGGACTGCGTCTGCCTGTTTGCGGGAATGATGAAGTAGCAATGAGAGATGTATGACCGTGTATGGATATATACTGGCAAGTACAATAATGGCGAATGATTCTGCAACTGCTGGAAAATATGGAACTTCCATCCTGCTCATCAGCCAGATGTACAGGCCGGCGAACATGGACGTGACCACCATCTCAAGAAGGCACCATGCATAATACATTGTATTGGTTATCCGTCTGCGCAATACATATAATATACTTCGTCCAAGGCCGCAGCCGCCTGCCACTATGCATGTAAACATTGTGACATGGAAATAATAACCGAATTTGCCGAAATCCAGGAATTCGACACACCATTCCGGCGAATATACAAGAAGGAAAGCAATGAAGAATGCAGGTACTGCAACTATATAAATGATCTGCGGGGCAAACCTGCTGAATATTTCTTTAAGTTCACTCATGATTTGGTCACTTTTATTGGTGTGACGAACGCAAATATAGTGAATTTCTGTCAATTATATGCTAATTTAGTCACAATTTCATGTGTTTTGTCACAAACCATACTCTCTAATCATCAATATTTCCATGAGTATTTCATCCGAATTACCTTTGCAATGTCTTAAGAAGAGGACAATGTGATAACATTTTTGTTATAAACAAGGAGCAGAGTATGAAACTATTTGAAAATAAGATAATTGTATCATTCGGGGACTCGGTCATGAAAGGAATCGTCACCGAGAGGGAAAATTCTCAAGAAACAGGTCAGATGCGTTATGTCATATCAGATAATTCATTCACATCAATATGTGAAAGGCGCCTCGGATCGAGAATCTGCAATTTCGGCCGCTTCGGCAACACTGTAAGACGTGGCCTGAGGGATGTCAGGAGACATTTCATTCAGGTAGAAGAAGCACAGTTCGCCCTTTTGGAGTTCGGAGGAAATGATTCGAATCATGACTGGAATGCCATCTCGGAGAATCCGGAAGGCAATTTCTCGCCAGATACGGCTCCAGCTGAATTTATTTCAGGCTACAAGGAACTGATTCAGACGGTCAGGGAAGGAAAATGCAGTCCTGTAATTCTTACACTTCCTCCTGTTGATCCTGTAAAGTTCTTCAGGAATATCTCAAGGGATTTTACTCCTGAACAGGTCCAGAATGTTCTTGAATGGCTCGGAGGCACCGTGAACCCGATTTCGAATTGGCATGAGATGTACAATCTGGAATTGTACAGGCTTGCGTCCACGTGCAATGTCCCGGTGATAGATATAACTACATGCTTTCTCGCCAGGAGGAACTATTCCGATTACCTTTGCGAGGACGGAATGCATCCGAACGAGGAAGGACACCGCCTCATATCAGATGCGATATTGTCATTCTCAATTTAGAAACTCAAGCCATTATTTTTTCATAAAAAGACCGGCCTCCGTTTAATCCAGAACGAAGACCGGTCGACAATATTATTGGTTGTTGAGTTTTGCAGTTGCTTCAAGGTCAAGAGCTTCCGCGAGTATGCTCAATGGATTCTTTACCTTGTATCCGGTAGACATTTCTATCTGCCATTTGCATGTTTCGCAGTCGCAGGCCACAAAATCAGGCGCACAAGATTCGATCTGCCTGAAGAGTGGAGCTCCTATTGCCTGTGAGTTCTCGTAATTCTCTTTCTTGAAACCGTATGTTCCGGAAATTCCGCAGCAATTGCTGTCGAGCAGGGTGAATTCAACACCCGGGATCATCTTCAGGACTGACGTGGAGAATACACCCCAGCCGAGTTTCTCGAGATGACAAGGAGTGTGATAGGCGATCCGCGCCTTGTAATCCTTCTTGAACGCAAGTTTCACTTCTCCTGAATCAATGAGGCGGAAAATAAACTTGGTGGCCAGTTCGAGACTGTCCCTGACAGAAGAATTGTCCACCTTGAGGAGCTCAGGATACTCGTCGCGCATCGTCAGGACGCAAGTGGAAGATGAGGTGAGCACTTTCATATTTTTACCGACCGCCTTCTCGAGCACTTTGACATTGTGACGGGCATTCTTTTTCGCCGTTCCTGACATTCCGTTCGCTATCAAGGCCACGCCGCAGCATTTCTCCCCGTCGAGCAGATTCACGCCGAAGCCGAGAGCGTTCATCACGGAAACGAAATCTTTTCCGAGCTGAGGGTAATTGTAATTCACGTAACAGCCGTGGAAATATGCCACCTGCTTCTTGTACGCAGCCTGGTTTGCAGCAGCATTCTTCCTGAACCAGGTTTCGAATTTCTGGGCGGAATATTTCGGGAAAGTACGCCTGTGGTCTATGCCAAGTACGCCGTCGAGAACTGCCTTTACTGGCTTAAGAGGAAGCACTGCATTCACGACAGGGGCAAATGGAGAAGCCATGGTTCCCATGAAATCCGTGCTCGCCAGCATCATGTCACGGAGTTTCGGCTTATGAGTACTGAAATTGATTCTTGCCTCCTGAATCATGTCGGAAATATGCACTCCTGAAGGGCAGGCGACATCACACCTCTTGCAGTTAAGGCAATATTTGAGGGCCTCGTCGAAGAAATAATTGTTTTTTATGCGAAGCCTCTCTCCGTCCGGGCCGGCCTGTTTCGGTCCGGGATATGCCGGGTTTACAGGTACTACCGGGCAGTAGACTGTGCAGATAGTACATTTGATGCACTGCTCGAAATTGTCTATATTCTCGTTTTTCATCTCAATCATTTTTAACGGCTTGATATTGAATCGGATATGCTCATGGCCGTCATGATGGCCACTCCGGAACCGCTGCCTTCATACAGTGGGTTGAATCCGCCGAGCAAGGACCCGGCCACATAAAGGTTTCCTATAACCTTTCCGCCTTTGACTGCCCTGAACTTGTCATCTGTGGTAACACCGAATCCTATATAATTCTGTGCCTTGAAGAAATCAGTATTGTACCATTCGCTCCTGTCAGCAGAATAAGCTACGTCAAGCCCGCAGACCGGTTCTGTGATGCCTTCGCGGTCAGCAATAAGACCGTGTCCGAAATAACTGCCAGTGGCGAGCACGAAAGAATCTGCTGTCAGAGGAATGTCTCCGAGGTTTTCAGTAGTCACAGATACAGCCCTGTCCCCTGAAATCTCCGCGGAAACTGCATTGTCTCCCATAAGGAAAACACCGCCGGCTTCCTCGAATGCCCTTTTCAATTTCATCTGGGTCCTGATACCTGGTACTGAAGGGGTCAGTGTCCCGATAAATATCACACTTACAGGGGATTTTGACCTGATATCTTCCACATCCGAGTCCGATTTCAGTCCGAATACAGCAGGCAGGACAAGCAGATCCTCATCTTTTATGCATTTGTTCACTTCCTGCATGAAAGCAGCCCTCTGTGCTCCGTCTGCCATCAGCTTTGCGATGTTCGACGAGCGCATCTCGCTCGGATTATTGCGCAAGGCCTTCAGCTCAGGTGTTGATACAGAGACTATCCTGCATTTGATTCCTCGTTTCTCGAAGGAATCCGCAATGAAGGTCGTATTCATGTCCAGGAAACCTTCAATATTGACAATCAAGGCGTTGCTCCCTATTTTACTGTCTTTCGACTTGATATACGGGGCATCGTCAAGAGCAAGCCAGGCAGGCTTCAGTGAACCTGAACCGGATATTATGAATCCGTTCTCCGAAGCATTCCCATTGACCTTTATTCCGCACATTCCGAACAGTTTGACAGTTTCTTCGGCGTACTCAGCCAATTTCTCTTTTCCAATTCTTGAATATGGATGATTGTCAGGAAGTTCTGAAACAGCCTCAAGAGGTTTGCTCACCCGGGTGCCGTCAGGAAGTCTGGACAGAAGCCCGAAACCTCCCGAAAAGAAATGCATCGCATTCTGGCCGGCTGACACTATGGCACATTTCTTTCCGGCTTTCTGGAGCCGCAGTCCGCAGACAAGTCCGGAAAGGCCTCCACCTATTATTATTGTATCGAATCTCATATTGTTGTCAAGAGTTTATTGTTCGTCACCTATTCCGAGACATTCGGAATAAACCCATTCCGTAAACTCGGCCTCACGCAGGGACTCACCCCATGCAATCGGATATATTCCCTTCCATCTCTCATTCATGAAATTAACGAGATCCTTCCTTGCTCTCTCGGTACATCCGTGTGCTTTTCCGAGAAGTCCTGCTGCACGGCAAGCGCAAAGCTCTCCCTGGCAAGTTCCCATTCCGACTCTCGTGCGGCGTCTCAAGTCTACAAGATTATGCACATCGAGATTTTCGATAGCGTTATTTACTTCACTCTCAGGAACTTCCTCGCATTCGCATACCAGGCTCTGCTGCTCCTTGGTCTCAAGTCCGATACCGGAGGCTAGGCTTCCTGCCCTTCCGACAGTAGCTTTCTGGGCCGTAGTAGGATTGGTCCATATCTTTCTGGAAACCTCCTTGACATCGCCCTGTCCGGAACCCGGCAGCGGGGTAGTGCGGGTCTCGCATTTCTTGGCGACATTGAGCTTTTTGCATACAAGATCCGTTGCCATCTCCGCCATCAGCCTGTAAGTCATCAGCTTGCCGCCGGTAATCGTAATGAATCCACCGATTCCGTCCCTCGTCTCGTGGTCGAACAGCACGATTCCCCGGCTGATGTTCCTTCCGCTCGGGTCGTTATCAGCTGAAACCAAAGGCCTTACTCCGGCATAAGCGCGGAGAATCCTCGTGTCCCTGAGACAAGGAGCAAGTTTCTCTCCCTCTGAAATCAGCAAATCAACCTCTTCAGGAGTGACGCGCATATTGTCGCATTCTTCGTAAGGTACTCTGGTAGAAGTGGTTCCGATTACGCATACGGTATCTCCCGGAACCAGGATGTCGGCATTTGCCGGCTTGCGGCACCTGTTGAGCACTATTCCATTCACCCTGTGGGCAAAAATGAGAAGCGCTCCTTTTGCAGGGAACATTCCGACCTGGGCGCCTGCCATTTCAGCTATCTTGTGCCCCCAGATTCCGGCAGCATTGACCGTGACCGGAGCATAATACTCGGCAGTTTCTCCCGTCTTCTTGTCCAGAACTTTCACTCCTTTGATAGTGCCGCTTTCGGTTACGAAACCGGTAACTTCCGTATATACAAGTACTTTGGCACCATGGAGTTTCGCATCTATCACATTCGAGGAACAGAGCCTGAACGGGTCCACAGATCCGTCCGGAACCCTCACTGCACCTATGATATCCGGATTCACGGAAGGTTCCAGCCTGATGGCCTCCTTCGGGTCAAGAACTTCCGCCTTGATTCCGGCTTTGGTGCAGGATTCCACGAACTTGGCCTGATAAGCCAGATCGTCTTCAGGAAGAGTGAGGAAAAATCCTGTGGTGTCATCTACGCAATGGTTAGCTACTTTCTTGAGAATCATGTTCTCCTGGATGCATTCAGTGGCGGATTCCTGATCTGTCACAGCATATCTTGCACCGCTGTGAAGCAGTCCGTGGTTTCTTCCGGTGGCTCCGTCCGCAATGTCATTCCTCTCAATGAGAAGGGTTTTCAGCCCCCTGAGAGAACAGTCTCTTGCAGTGCCGGCTCCGGTGATACCACCTCCGATCACGATAACATCGAATTGGTTTTTGTTAGTCGAGGCCATCTCAGTGTAATTTAAAATTTGGTATAAAACCGGTAACTTTCGTTTCAATTATGCAAATATAACATTTTGTTTTCAAAACGAAAATGCCATTTAACATATTTTTCTCCGTTCTGAAGAAATCTTAAGAAAATCGTAATATTTTGCTTATCTTTGGACATGCATGCCAATAATGATGCTGAATTGAATGGAACAAACCTGTCAGTAATGAATAATATTATAAACCCAACACCTTTGTGGTTGGATATTAAAACAGTTTATATAGATGAAAACTTCGATAAGGTCCTGACTTATCTTCACAGCTGCAGTTCCGGCAAGGATGAGAACGATTCCTTCTATGCGACGACTATCGACCTTTTAGACAGAAGGGTAAACGAAATCATGGACGAAATCGCTCTCCGCCATGTATTTGTGGATGACGATGCAGAGTGCAACAGGGACAGGCTCACGTTCATGGTCCGCCTGTTTGCAGCATTCCTTTTAGTCAGGTCAGAAGATGCGTCCATGAAGAAACTCCAGGTCGCAGTTCACCTTCTCTCGACATTGTCTTCTTTAGTTCCGAGAAATTATTCTTCAAGTCTCATAGAACTGGCCGTGGATGTCATGGCCGGACGCAGGGAACTGGCAAGGGCATTCGGCTGGAACGACATACTGGAATTCCAGCCACAGGTTTTGTCTCATAAAATCATCACGAATTCCGGAAAGGCAATTGCACCGGTTTCCGGAATCAGCTATACCGGAAAGGGATGTTTGGAAATCAGTGATGGCATGCTTTTGCTCTCAGCGAAGGCAGGGGCATCATCCGATCCAAGCCTTGTGCGCTCAATGGGAATATTTGAAGATGCAATTCAGATAATGACTCCCAAGAATTTGAAATTCAAGCATTCTGATACTGGAAATATTGACCGTTACATAGCGTTTACAGAAGATTTCATCGCTTCTCAAAAAGAAGGTACGGCCCTGAAATCATATTCGAACGGTGATACTCCAAGGGTCAAGATTACCGGCAGTTCCAACAGGAGACTGAATGTCAGGTCAGTTGACCCGAAATATGTCCCTTTCGAAGGCCATGTCCAGCTGAGGCCGATGTTGTATTTCAGCATTGACGATTTCAGGATGAATCTTGCAGAAGGAGACGAGATTCGTGTAGAAATAGTTGATATAGAGAATGGTATATGCTCCATCGAGTCTGAATTCGTCAAGTTCATAATTGAGGAATGGGCACAACATGATTTCGGAAAGGAGGTTCTTGCGCATTACATCGACACGAATGTCGACAGGACAGGGCGGACGAAGATAGTATGGTGGACTGAATGGGGATATTGTGCATACAGCAATGACGTGGAGGATGTTCACAAAGGCGACTATGCCTATATAAAGGTCGAGAATCATGGAAGAGGCAAGTACTATGGCTATATCAATGCGAATTTCGTTGCTCCGGCAGATACTTCATTCGACGAAAGGGAATCCCGGGACAATTGCATAAGGCATTTTTCATACGGCCGTTCTGAAGAGATACACAATGCCAAAAGTCTTCCTGCATCACTTATAACGGAATTGGCCAGGATGCTTGTATCATATCAGAAAGGACTTCTTAGGCCATCAGAACGATTTGAAATACTGTGCGTTGCAAGAATCCTGACGGAATTGATGGAGGATAGTGAGGATTCCGCCTACATCAATTTCATTTCCAATTATCTCATGAATCTCGTTGCTTTCACCAAAGGGGAGATTCCGAAGATGAAGGAAATTGTCGCTGACAGCAGTTTCGCTTCCCTTGAACCGGTATTGCGCAAGCACGCCATGGTGGAAGTCCTGCGGTGTTTCGGAGATGATTCCAGGAACGAGTGG
Organism: Candidatus Cryptobacteroides sp.; assembly: GCA_051869955.1. Lineage (GTDB taxonomy): Bacteria > Bacteroidota > Bacteroidia > Bacteroidales > UBA932 > Cryptobacteroides. The sequence goes on along the minus strand of JBJEBJ010000048.1, from coordinate 23,898 downwards.
CTGTCGGAGATGATAGCAGCAACCGGGGACGGGATGCTCAGGAAAACAGCCATTCTTGTACAGTCATGCAACAGACTTGACGAGATTATCAGCAAGTCTATGCAGAATGTCATCAAACGAGAGATAACCAAGTGTCTGTCAATAGATCCGGAAGGGGAGGCCGATCTTGAGGAGGAGAACGGCACATATCTGGGAATAGAAAACAGCCGCCAGGAGTTCAAGACTTCATTTTTCATTGCTCCTGCCAATGCCAGGGAACAGGACCAGCGCATGACGATAATGAAAGGAATATGTGCCTTCCTCAATTCTACGGGTGGAGGAACATTGTATCTCGGCGTCAATGACCTTGGTTATGTGCAGGGCATCGCTTCGGATCTCGAGTACATGGAAAAGAAAGTCTTTGGCACCTACAAAGGTATAGACGGCTATATAAGATGTATCACCGACGAGGCCAGGAAACATTTCGACATAGGTGTCCTTACGCATGTAGACATTGTGGACATGTATGATTCTCAGGTAATTGCAATCAATATAAGACCATATACGTATGGAGTTGTAGAACTTGACGGCACTGCCTATGTACGGCTCAACAGCGAGACCGTGGTCATGTCGGAGACTGCCAGGCGGCTTGCCCTGGACAGGTGCATATCGGCTTCGGCAGGCAAGTCTGCGAATGCCGGTGCCGTACTTGAGGCAATCAGGGGCAAACGGAAAGCGGTTTTCCATGGATATAGTTCTTCTTCAGGAGGCGAAAGGAGGGATCGCATTGTTGAGCCTTTTGCCATAAATGCCGGTTATACGCATATTTGGTGCTATGATATTGAGAAGAAGCGGAATGCGGTATTCAGGACGGACCGGATCGGGAATGTGGAGGTCAAAGGGGATGCCTGGGAGTATTCCGGGCTACATGAACAGTTGAAGATGGATGCATTCCACATGACAGGGGAGAAACCTGTCCATGCCGTTCTGAAGCTTGACCTGATGGCAAAGAATCTTCTGTGCGAGGAATATCCGGAAGCTGAGTCCTCCTTGGCGGCCACGGATGACAGCAATACATGGATTCTGGACATTGACGTATATGCGATTGAAGGGCTCGGGCGTTTTTATATGGGACTTGCGGCGGACATCGAGATTATTGATGCTCCTGAGCTTGTTTCTTATGTCAGGGATTATGCAAAAAAATATCTGGTATTTTGAATATGTATTACGTAAGCAAACGGTTTGAAATATCTGCCGCCCATTATGTCACGACAGACTGCGGCAGCAAGTGCGAGGCCCTTCACGGGCACAATTGGATTGTTATAGTTCATTGTAAGTCAGAGACTTTGAATGTTGATGGAATGGTAACGGATTTCACCTTCATCAAGCATAATATCATGTCGAAGATTGACCACAAGAATCTGAACGAGGTGCTTCCGTTCAGCCCGACGGCGGAGAATCTTGCGAAATGGATGTGCGACGAGACGCCCAATTGTTACAAGGTTGAGATCTGGGAATCGGAGAACAACAAGGCGGTGTACGAGAAACCGGAAAAATGATTATATTTGCAGAATCGAATCAAGGCGGGACGATCTGCCGCGCCTGCATGTGCAGGTGAGGAAAGTCCGGACAGGGAAGGGCACCCTGCTGCGGAAAGCGCAGATGGGAGTAATCTTATGCCAGCCGTAACAGAGAATGTCTGCCGTCGGGCCTGTCCCGGCGGTGATGGTGAAAATGTGAGGCAAGAGCTCACGGCGTATGGCAGCGATGTCGTACGGGTACGGCACCAGGGCCTGCAAAACCAAATATACTGACAGATGAGGGCTGCCCGCCCGATGTCAGGGGGTAGGTTGCGTAGATAAATGGCAGATTCAAAAACAGAAACCGGCTTATGGGCCCGCCTTTTTTAATCCCCCCATCCCCCTTTTCAAGGGGGCGATCAGCGCTACGTGCACACCATCAGCACAGGGCCGGCGCTTCGTTGTTCTTCGCGCGGCGTCTGATGACGCCTGGTTAATCCCCCCTTTTCAAGGAGGCGTGGAAGCAAATCTAAGTTATATTGACGTGAAATCCAAATTAAAGAATCTGCCAATCGCACAGCGGTTGATTGCAATATCTCATTTAGGAGGACTTGCCGCCCTCGGCACTAGAGGGAGGGACCCAAGCTCGCTTGGGAGGGCCTGGTCCGGAGAAATGAGATATTGCTATCAAGACGTGGGTTATACTATTTCCATAGCCGTCACTATAAAATTTTCAGAAGCCTAAAACGAAAAAAATTTTACGGATAAGGAAAAATGATTAAATTTGCATCCCTGTTAAAAGTAAACAATATGAACACGAAGTATGTCTTTGTAACAGGCGGTGTCGCCTCCTCCCTCGGGAAAGGAATCATAGCGGCATCATTGGCGAAACTCCTTCAGGCAAGAGGCCTGAGAGTCACCATCCAGAAATTCGACCCCTACATCAACATTGACCCAGGCACCCTCAATCCTTACGAACACGGGGAATGCTATGTGACAGATGACGGCGCGGAAACCGACCTCGACCTCGGACATTACGAAAGATTCCTCGGTGTCCACATGACGAAAGCCAACAACGTCACCACCGGAAAAGTTTACTTTACAGTAATAAATAAAGAACGCGAAGGCGCATATCTCGGAAAGACCGTACAGATCATTCCTCATATTACAGACGAAATCAAGAGAAGGATGCTTCTCCTCGGCAAGACAGGCCAGTTCGATGTCATAATCACGGAAGTCGGCGGAACTGTCGGAGACATGGAGTCCCAGCCGTTCCTCGAGGCCATCAGGCAGCTCCAGTGGGAAATGCCGGAAGAAGACCTCGCCAGCATCCACCTCACTCTTGTTCCTTACCTCAGGGCAGCCAAGGAACTGAAAACCAAGCCGACACAGCATTCGGTACAGATGCTGCAGCAGGCCGGCGTACATCCGGACGTGATAGTCTGCCGCACGGAAAAGGAATTGACCCCGGAGATCAGGAGGAAAGTGGCCCTGTTCTGCAACGTCAAGCCTGGCCATGTAATCCAGTCCATTGACGCACCTTCCATATATCAGGTTCCGATGAATATGGAAAAGGAGGGCCTCGACGAGATGATCCTCTCCCATTTCGGAATCAATCATTATCCGGAACCGGATTTCACCAAGTTGCAATCCTTCCTTGACAGGCTCTATCATCCTAAATATCAGGTAGATATTGCATTGGTAGGAAAATATGTAGAGCTTCAGGACGCCTACAAGTCCATTCTCGAATCTTTCGTACACGCAGGTGCAGCAAACGAGTGCAAAGTCAATGTGCATACCATCCAGAGCGAGCATATCGACGCATCTAACGTAGAGGAGAAACTCAGCGGGATGGATGCAGTATTAGTTGCTCCGGGATTCGGCGAGAGGGGACTCGAAGGCAAAATCCAGGCTATCAAATATGTAAGGGAGCACAATATCCCGTTCTTCGGAATCTGCCTCGGAATGCAGATGTGCGTAGTGGAATTCGCGCGTAACGTGCTGGGGCTCAATGGCGCGGCATCAACTGAAGTAGATCCGTCCTCTCCTTATCCTGTCATTGACCTGATGGAGGACCAGAAGAGCACCACCATCAAAGGCGGCACAATGCGTCTCGGAGCATACAATTGCAAACTTGACCCTGAGTCACTCGCATACAAGATCTACGGCACTGAAACCATAAGCGAGAGACACAGGCACAGATATGAGTTCAACGGGGATTATCTCGAAAGGATGGAGGCCGCAGGACTCAAGGCATCGGGCCGCAATCCTGAGACCGGACTTGTGGAAATCGTTGAAATTCCGACACATCCGTTCTTCATCGGAGTCCAGTTCCATCCTGAATTGAAGAGTACGCCTGAAATCCCCCAGCCGGTTTTCGTCGCTTTCGTGAAGGCAGCGATGGCTAACCGCAGCTCAAGGGGCCGCGTATGTGAATTGTAATTGAATGTATTATGAGAAAGTTCTGTCTTGCGTTGATGATGATTATTCCGCTTCTGTCCGTTTCATGTGCAGATGCGAGGGTGAAGCAATACAAATTGCAGGTAGTCAATTCATTCCCGCACGACAGGACTTCCTATACCCAGGGTCTCTTCTTCTACGGAGGCTCAATGTATGAAAGCACAGGCCTGAACGGGAAATCGACTTTCCGCAAAGTGGACATTTCCACCGGCAAGGCTCTCAGCAAACTGACTTTCGACAAGAAATATTTCCTCGAAGGATCAGTTGAAAAAGACGGCAATATCTACATGCTGACATGGCAGAACCAGCTCGCTTTCGTCTATGACGCAGCTACATTGGAGTACAAGGCATCGTACAGCTATCCGCGTGAAGGATGGGGACTTACGAATGACGGGAAACACCTGGTTGCTTCCGACGGCTCCTCGAGACTGTATTTCATGGATGACAATTTCCGCCAGGTCCGCACAATCACCGTCAAGATGGACGGCAGGCCTGTGCGCTACCTGAACGAACTGGAATACATAGACGGAAAAATATGGGCCAATGTCTATATGTCCGACCTGATCGTGATTATAAATCCGGAAAGCGGCAACGTGGAGGGAGTTGTAGACTGTACCGGCCTGCTGCCGAGGCAGTTGCAATACGAGGACACAGACGTCCTGAACGGCATTGCATACAATCCGGCCGACGGCAGGATTTACCTGACCGGCAAGAACTGGTCCAGGCTTTATGAAGTGAAGATTGTAGAGAAATAGATTCCGCATTTGCGGAAAACAATATTATTATTAACCAAGCTTGGGGTACTGAGGGAGGGGAACTTCCCGAGGTTGAGATTATACCCATTAACCTGATTCGGTCAATACCGACGTAGGGAACGCTGATCTCATGCGCATTATCGCGCGCCCCTTGCATAAAAACAAAATTATGCGAGGTTTATTTTTTATTGCAACAGCCGCAATCGCAGCGGCACCGGCTTTCGCCGCAGTTCCGACCTCAGGAAATGATGGGGTGGCGGAGAGCCACGACAAGGTGGAACAGCTTGACAGCGTGATAGTTTCTGCATCCCGTGCAGGAAAGAAGACACCTGTCACTTATTCAATGGTAGGCAAGGAGGAACTCCGCAGTTCAAATCCTATCAATTCATTGCCTATGACCCTCAATCTCCTGCCTTCCGTGGTGACTTCAAATGAGGGAGGCACCGGTCTCGGCTATTCCACCATCCGCGTCAGAGGTTCGAAAGGCTCCCAAATCAATGTGACTCTCAACGGCATCACCCTCAATGACTCGGAGTCTCAGGAAGTTTTCTGGGTCAATATTCCGGCCCTGACCAATATCCTGAATTCCGTCCAGGTGCAGCGCGGTCTCGGAACTTCCGCCAATGGTTCCGGAGCTTTCGGAGCGAGCATCAACATGAATACGGCCTCTGTCGGAAGCAAGCCCTACGCCTATGCCAATATCGGTGCAGGTTCGTACAACACGTTGACTACCACCGTTTCCGCCGGCACTGGACTGACCAAATCCGGATTCTATGCAAGTGCTGCCTATTCGAAGAATTTCACTGACGGCTATATCCGCAACGCATATGCTGACGTGCAGTCGGCCTTCGCTGCATTGGGCTGGATGAACAGTACCAATTCATTGAGATTCACTTACTTGATGGGCGACCAACGCACCGGTCTCACCTGGGACGGTATTTCTTATTCTGAATATGAGACGGACCGCAGGACGAACTGGCTCGGAGCATTTTCTGACGCGTTGGGCAATACCCGTTTCTACGACAATGAGACCGACAATTACACCCAGCATCATTTCCAGCTCAATTACACACATCAGTTCGAGAAGAACGTGGCATGGAGCACGACCCTGAATTACACGAAGGGTGACGGTTACTACGAACAGTACAAGCAGAACAAGAAGCTCACCGCTTACGGGCTTCCTAGTCCAGTAGTTAAAAATGATGTGGAATATACGAAGAGTGATGCCGTAATCCGCAAATACATGGACAATTATTATTTGGTTCTCACCTCTGACGTGAAATATACCACGGACAAGCTGAATCTCGTTGGAGGAATCTATCTCTCGAGATATGACGGAGACCATTTCGGCAAGGCCATCTGGAGCGCTGTCCTCGGGGATTATTATGATTACGACACTGTGAAAAACTGGTACAACAACAATGGCCTGAAGCAGGAAGCCAATGCCTTTGCGAGGGCTGAGTATACTCCAGTGGAATGGCTCACGGCTTATGTGGACCTTCAGTACCGTGGAGTTTTCCTGAATATGAGCGGCCCTGATGACGACGGTTATTCGCTTGATTATAAGCATAGCTGGAATTTCTTCAATCCTCGTGCAGGCCTGACTTTCAACTGGAACGATTCCAACAAGGCGTATATTTCGGCAGCTCTCGGACATCGTGAGCCGGGAAGGGATGACCTTCAGGAGAATCTGAAAACGTCAGAGGGCGTGACGCTGAAGCCGGAGAGCATGGTTGACCTTGAGTTGGGCTACACATATACCGGGAAGAAAGTGACTGCTTCCGCCAATCTCTATCTGATGGAGTATTGGGATATGCTTCTCGAGGACGGCCGAATCAGCAACACTGGTGACGCCATCAAGACCAATGTCGGACGCAGCTGGAGAAGGGGAGTGGAGCTCGGAGTTGCCTACAGGCCTTCCGAGATATTCCGTCTCGATGCCAATTTGACATTGAGTATGAACCAGATAAAGGATTTCACCGCATATTATCAGATTATAGATGATGACTGGAATGATTATGGGATGAAAGAGGTCAATTTCGGGAAAACCACCATGCTGATGTCTCCGTCAGTGGTTGGAATGGCGCAGGTCTCCATCACTCCTTTCGCAAAATGTGCAAAGGGGTCGCTCAAGACAACGACTCTCTCATTGAACGGGAAATATGTCGGCTCGCAGTATTGGGACAATACAGAAAGTGACGACAGGAAGATTCCGGGATATTTCGTGGCGAACCTTTCTTTGAGCCATGATTTCAAGGTTGGCGGAGGCGTCCTCGGCATCAGGGCTTATGTCAACAACTTCCTGAACAACAAGTATTTTTCAAATGCTTGGGTTTACAGGGCCTTCAACAAGTCATCTGATAGCTATTATCAGGAAGAGGGTGTGTTCCCACAGGCTCCGGCCAATTTCATGTTCGGAGTAACCTACTCCTTCTGACCTGATTGAGGCCCCAAAAGCCTCTCTATCTGCTTAAATGTAAATATCTTATATCTCCCTGCATACCTCCCAGGCATGCCGGTTTTTTAGGCAGCGTCTGATGACGCCTCCTCAATCCCCCCGACCCCCTTTTCAAGGGGGCGATCAGCGCTTCGTGCACACCATCAGCACAAGCCGACGCTTCGTTGTTCTTCGCGCGGCGTCTGATGACGCCTGGTTCTCTCAATCCTTATTCTTATTGTCTTTCAAGCAGATAGCAATATCTCATTTCGGAGGACTTGCCGCCCTCGGCACTAGAGGGAGGTGCCCAAGCTCCGCTTGGGAGGGCCTGGTCCGGAGAAATGAGATATTGCTATCTTTATTAAAGCGTATAGAAAGAGCTGCCGTCGAAGCAATGAGTGCAGATCTGGCACTTCGGAAGGCCAATCGCTGATACAATCGATTCTATCTTGCTGAATTTCAATGAGTCAAGATTCAGCCTGCGGGCAATCTCCGAAACCATCCTGTTGTATTCAGGCGAGCCTGTAGTAGCGTAAGCACTCACATTTTCTGCATCCTCACCCTCGAACTCCTTGATGATTCGCCTCGTAATGAGCTCAAGCTCACTCTTGCTCGCTGAGAAATTCACGAAAGGACAAGAATAAATAAGCGGAGGACAGGCAATCCTCATGTGCACCTCTTTCGCTCCGAGCTCATGCAGAAGCATCGTGCTGTCCTTCAACTGCGTTCCCCTGACAATGCTGTCGTCGCAGAACAAGACTCTCTTATCCTTCAGTATTGCCGAATTCGGAATCAGCTTCATCTTGGCCACGAGATTGCGCATCTCCTGATTCACAGGCATGAAAGACCTCGGCCAAGTAGGTGTATATTTGCATATTCCTCTCTTGTACGGGACTTTATGGCCTTCAGCATATCCTATTGCCATACCAATGCCGCTGTCAGGGATGCCGCTTGCATAATCCACTTCGGTATCATCATCCTCTCCCATGATACGACCAGTCTCATACCTCATGTCCTCCACATTGCGTCCCTCGTAGAAACTTGTCGGGAAACCATAATAAATCCAGAGGAAAGAACATACCTGCATCCCTTTGTCCGGCTGCCGCAGCACCTCGTATCCGTCGGCCTTGATGCGCACGATTTCACCCGGGCCGAGGTAATGTTCTATAGTATAGTCAAGATTTGCAAATGCCGTAGTCTCTCCTGCCACCGCGTATGCACCGTCTTTCTTTCCGATAATCAGCGGCGTACGTCCCAATCTGTCTCTCGCTGCAATGATTCCGTCTTCGGTCAGGAGCAGGAGGGAGCATGAACCTTTTACAGTACGGAACACGTTCTCGATTCCACTGACAATGTCACCGCCCTGGATTATCAGCAGGGAAATCAGCTCGGTCTGGTTGATCTTGCCGCTGCTGAACTCGCTCAACGGCATATTTTTCTCGAGAAGAACAGAAGAAATCTCTTCAAGATTATTGACCTTGGCAACAGTTACTATCGCGAATCTGCCAAGATGGGATTTCATCAAAAGCGGCTGGGCATCCGTATCGCTTATTACTCCGATTCCGGAAGACCCCTTGAACTTAGGAAGTTCGGACTCGAACTTCGTCCTGAAGTAAGATGACTCCAGGCTATGGATACTTCTGAAGAAACCCTCTGTCGTACTGAAAGTTGCCATTCCGGCGCGGCGGGTGCCGAGATGCGAATGATAGTCAGTCCCGTAGAACAAGTCCCTGACACATTCCTTTTCCTTGGTGATGGTCCCAAATAATCCTCCCATTTCCGAAAAATTTTTTGCGGCCGCAAATGTATGATTTTTATCTCATTTTCGCAATATTTCTCTCCATTTCCAGGAGCTTGCGCTTGCGGTCCAGCCCTCCGGCATATCCCGTGAGAGAACCGTCTGACCCTATGACCCTGTGGCAGGGAATGATAAGGCTTATCGGATTGTGGGACACGGCATTACCTACCGCACGGCAGAGAACTCCCTGAGCCTGTCCGCTTCCTTGTATCTCCATGGCAATATCCATATAGCTGACTGTCCTGCCATATTCCACCTTCAGGAGAGTATTCCACACCTTGCGCCGGAAATCTGTCCCACGTATGTCAAGCGGGGGAGTGAAGTCCGGAACTGCTCCCGAAAAGTAAATGTCCAACCACCGGAAACAGTCATGAATCAACTTATTGTCTTCTGCATTAATGAATTCTGAACTATCCATCCGAAGACCGGATGCAAAATACTTCTGTCCTTCGAACCACAGGCCCGTTATTCCGTTGCCGGATGCTGATACGAGGATGCGGCCAAGCGGTGATATATATTCGGCAGTTGCAAATGCGGATTGTTTCATGGAAGTTGCAATTAAAATACAGTTTCAGTTTCCAAAGTTAGCAATTAGTTGCGATATTCTGCCCGATTTGCTAATTTTGCGGACAAATTCAGTCGCTTTTATGAGAATAGATATATTATCTGTAGTTCCGGAACTCCTTGACAGCCCGCTCAGCTACTCTATAGTCGGCCGCGCAGTCAGGAAAGGCCTCGTCGAGATACATGTCCACAATATCCGCAAGTACGGCATCGGCTCACGCCAGACGGTCGATGACTATTGCTATGGAGGTGATGCCGGCATGGTGATGATGGTGGAGCCGGTATTCAAGATGATCAACGAGCTGACTTCAGAAAGACATTACGACGAGATAATATATATGTCTCCGGACGGAGAGCAGCTGACACAGGGTATTTCCAATGAATTGTCCCTGAAAGAGAATATAATCATCCTCTGCGGACATTACAAAGGTATAGACGAACGTATCCGTGAACACTTGATAACCAGGGAGATATCAGTAGGTGACTACGTTGTCAGCGGGGGAGAGATTCCTGCTGCACTGCTGACCGATTCGCTCGTGCGCCTGATTCCGGGAGCCCTGACCGACGAGACATCTGCCCTGAGCGACAGTTTCCAGGACGGCCTGGTATCGCCTCCTGTATATACACGCCCTGCGGAATTCAACGGATGGAAAGTGCCTGATGTCCTGCTGAGCGGCAATCCCAAACTCATCCAGGAATGGCAGATGCAGCAGGCCCTGGAACGTACGAAGAAATTGCGCCCTTATCTTCTTGAAGACAATACCGAGGTGTAGAATTGTCAAAAGGTAGCAATTAATATCAGAAACGGCGGATTTTTCAAAAACGTTAATATTTTTTTACAAATAGTTTTGCGAATTGATTAAATTGATTTAACTTTGCAGAGCATTTTTAAAACGTTAAAGAGATTTTTTTAAATCGATAGCCATATAAGGCTTTTAACCAACACTGAACAAAACCTGATATAGGTGACACTCTACTAATAGTCTAACGGGACCGGCGCGATGTCAGTCCCGTTTTTATATTGTACAGATGTATGTATTTTATGGATTTTTACTTATATTTGCCAAATATATAATTAACACCAAGAAACTCTTGAAATTATGAGTGAAGAATTGAATCCTGGTGCACAGACGACACCAGATGTACTTGAAAGTCCTATTGCTGAAGCAGCGGAGGCGGAGATGCCAAATTACTCGGAAATGACTCTTGCGGAGCTTTCCCAGCAATTCGAGGAACTTGCAGCAAGCGAGGACAGGATGAAGAAATCAAAAGAAGCAGAAGCCATCAAGGCAGCCTTCTACAAAAGGCTCTCGAAGGAGAAGGCGGCGAATGGTGAAGAACCGGATCCGACCCTCGGGGAAAATGTGCCGGAAGATGCAGTGGAAAGCAGTCAGGAAGATGCTGGTGAACCTTCTGCTGAAGCCCAGCAGTCAAATCCGTTCTCCGTTCTTGAAAACGGCTTCAAGGCTATATATATGAGGTACAAGAAGGAGCGTGCCGAGTACAACAGGCAGCAGGAGGCCGAAAGGGAAGACAATCTCAAGAAGAAGCAGGCTGTTATCGAGGAACTGAAGGCACTCGTTGAGAATCAGGACGATCTCGGTACTGCATTCCCGGCTTTCAGGGAACTTCAGGCAAGATGGCGCTCCGTGGGTCCGGTACCAGTGCAGAATTTCCGCAATATCAATGACACTTACCAGTTCTATGTGGAGCAGTTCTATGACAAAGTTCAGATAAACAGGGATTTGCGTGATCTCGATTTCAAGAAGAATCTTGAAGCCAAGGAAGAGTTCTGCCAGCAGGCCGAGCTCCTTTCCGAGAACGAGAATGTCGTGGATGCTTTCAAGGAGCTCCAGAAACTTCATGAGCAGTGGAAGGAATTCGGCCCGGTTGCCAAAGAGTACAGGGACCAAATATGGGACAGGTTCAAGGCAGCTACCTCTGTCATAAACAAGAAATATCAGGCATATTTCGAGGAGCAGAAAGCAAAGCAGGCTGAGAACCTCGCTGCCAAGACCGTACTCTGCGAGAAGGTGGAGGCGATTGCCGACAAGGAGGACATAAAGAATTCCAATGAATGGAACGCCCTCTCAAAGGAAATCGAGGAGATCCAGAAGGAATGGAAGAGCATAGGCTTCGCTTCACGCAAGGAAAACCAGAAGATTTACGACCGTTTCCGTGCAGCCTGCGACAAGTTCTTCGCCCGCAAGCGCGATTTCTATATCGAGTTCAAGGACAGCATGAACGGCAATCTTGAGAAGAAACTTGCGATCATCGCCGAGGCCGAGGCTCTCAAGACAAGTACTGAATGGAAAAAGACGACTGACAGATTCATCAATCTTCAGAATCAATGGAAAGAGATAGGAGCTGTGCCGCGCAAGAAGTCAGAGCAGCTCTGGAAGCGTTTCCGTGCGGCCTGCGACGAGTTCTTCGCCGAGAGGGACAAGCATGCTTCTCCTGAGAACAATTATGCCGCCAACCTCAAGGCAAAAAAGGCTCTGATAGAGGAAATAAATGCATTCGAGCCGACAGAGGAGCTTACCGCACCGGAGGCATGCAGGCAGTTTGCTGAAAGATGGCAGTCAATAGGTTTCGTTCCTTTCAAGGAGAAGGACAAGATTGCCAGGGCATACAATGAGGCCATGAAGTCCAAGTTCCATGATGTACATGCTTCATCCCGCGGTTCCAGAGGCCCTGCTTCCAAAGGCAATGCTGGCCCTAAATCTGAAAAGGACCGTCTCATAGCCAAATACAACAAACTTCAGCAGGATATTGATACATACGAGAACAATATCGGATTCTTTGCAATGTCCAAGAATTCCCAGCCTCTCATCCTGCAGATGCAGGAGAGGATTGACGAGTCCAAGGCTGCATTGAAAGAGCTTGAAAACCAGATACGCGCCCTCGAGGAGGCAGAAGACAAGAACAACAATGAATAAGAACAATATTATCGGATTCATACTGATAGGCTTGATCCTTTTCGGATTCACGTGGTATCAGTCCAGACAATATGAAAAGCAGGTGGCGTATCAGGCCCAGCTTGATTCAATAAATATGGTGGAAAGAGCTGCTGCGGCAGCACTTGAGAAATTCAAGGAAGACTCTCTCGGCGTGATTGCCGACAGTCTTGCAGCAACAGGGGAGAGTGATGTTCCTGTGACAGGTCATAGCTCCATTTACAAGGATTCCCTGCTTGATGCCGCCTATTCTCGTGACGGACAGATTTACAGAATCGCCAACTCGAAAGTGGAAATCGAGTTCACCACCAAAGGCGCACAGCCATATTCCGTGAAGGTGAAGGATTATACGAATTACGACAGCACCGATCTCTACATTTTCCGTGGAGGAGCGAGCGAGATGGGCATCGGAATCTATGCAGGAGAGACCATAAACACGAAGGATTTCGTATTCGAGCTCGAGTCTCTTACAGATTCTTCCATCGTCATGAGGTTGCCGTTCATGGGCGGCGGATATATCCGTCAGGCATATACCCTCGAGGAAGACTCATATATGGTCAGGAACGTATTGTCGTTCATCGGGACAGGCAAAGTCATTCCGAGAAACGTATCATACTACGATTTCGACTGGAACATCACGATTCCACGCATGGAGAAAGGCTACAAGAACGAGATGCAGTACTCCAAGCTCGACTATTATTTCGACGGAGAGAAGAAGCCGGAAGAAATCGGTCGTGGAAGGAACACTTCCAAGCGCATAGAGAACAGGCTGGACTGGTTCGCTTTCCAGCAGCAGTTCTTCTCTGCAATCATGAGACCTTCCGGAAGTTTTGCATCAGGTGACCTTGCGATACAGTTCTTCCCTGAGGACGACCCGGAGCACAATCTCATGGCCTGCTCAGCAAAGATGCGCGGAGACTTCAAGTCAGGAGATAACGTGGAGATACACAATGACTTCTACTTCGGTCCGAACCATTACCAGACCCTTAAGTCATATGACAGGAAATATGAGAAAATCATCCCTCTCGGAGGATGGCTCGTAGGCTGGTTCACCAAGTTCGTCATCATTCCGCTGTTCAACTTCCTGCACAGGTCGATATCCAACTTCGGAATCATCATTCTGCTGATGACACTGTTCATCAAGATTGTGGTACTTCCGTTCTCATACAAGTCTTACTCGTCTTCAGCGAAGATGCAGGCAGTGAAACCTGAAGTGGACAAACTGAACGCCAAATATCCTAAAGAAGAGGACGCCCTGAAGAAACAGCAGGCCATGATGGACCTGTACAAGAGAGCCGGAATCAACCCTATGGGAGGATGCCTGCCAATGCTTCTCCAGTTCCCTATCCTCTGGGCAATGTTCCGCTTCTTCCCGGCATCCATCGAACTCAGGCAGCAGTCATTCCTCTGGGCGGACGACCTCAGTGCTTATGATTCGTTCATCGATTTCGGCACCAGGATTCCGCTTATCGGAGACCATATCTCATTGTTCGCCCTCCTGATGGCACTCTCGATGTTCTTCTACTCGAAGATTTCGATGCAGGGACAGATGTCAGGAAACGATCCGAACACGGCTTCGATGCGGTTCATGAGCGTCTATATGATGCCGATAATGATGTTCTTCATCTGTAACAGCCTGTCATCCGGATTGAGCTACTATTACCTGCTCTCGAACCTCATCACAATGCTGGAGACCTTCATAATCAAGAAGTTCTTTGTACGTCCGGAAGACGTGCTTGCCAAGCTGAAAGCTTCTGAGGGCAAGCCTCAGGCCAAGAGCAAATGGCAGCAGAGACTCGAGGAGGCCCAGAAAATGCAGCAGCAGATGCTCAAGGAGCAGAACAAGAAAGCGAGAAGATAATGTCCATTGCATCGCAAATAACAAAATTCAATAATGAACTGCCACAAGGGGTGAAACTTGTGGCAGTTTCCAAATTTCATCCTGCCTCTGCCGTTCTCGAGGCGTACAATGCCGGGCAGAGGATTTTCGGGGAAAGCCGCCCACAGGAATTTTCAGCCAAATGCAAGGAACTTCCCGGGGATATTGAGTGGCATTTCATCGGCCATCTGCAGACCAACAAGCTGAAGATGGTCCTGCCGTACGCATCTCTCGTCCAGTCAGTTGATTCACTGCATCTTTTGGATGCCATTAATGTATGGGGGCTTAAAGAATGCCGGAAAGTCAACATTCTGCTGGAGCTTCATCTCGGTGCAGAGGAGACAAAACAGGGCTTCACGGCAAAGGAAATAGAAGATATTCTTACCAATGCTGGGGAGTATGGCGGTATTTGTTTCCGCGGACTTATGGGAATGGCCACAAATACAGATGACGAATCAGTCATCAGGGCTGATTTCCAGAGGATTGCAGAACTGCGTAATAAAATGCGGAACAGATATCCTGAACTTGCCGGTTTCACTGAACTGTCCATAGGTATGTCCGACGACTACAGGATAGCCCTTGATTACGCACCTACTTACGTGCGCATCGGTACTGCCATTTTCGGGCCGCGAGTTTATTGACGAGCACTATTGCCATCTCGGCCAATAGTAATCATCCATTCGACAATTCCTTGATCATCGCATCAGCAACAGCCGCAGACGCACCCGTACCGCCGAGAGCTTGGCGGATTTCAGCATATCCGGCCAGCATATTGTCCCGATATTCCTTGTCCTCAATAAGCCTTCTGACTTCCTGCAGGACATTTTCAGCCGTAAAATAGTCCTGGATCAGTTCCCGGAAACAAGTTCTTCCGAGAATAAGATTGCCGAGACTGATATATGTAATCTTGATAATCTGCTTCGCGATTGCAAAATTAATCGGAATTCCCTTGTAAGCCACAACCTGGGGAGTCCCTATGAGGGCCACCTCGAGCGAGGCAGTGCCCGAATTAACCACCGCGGCAACCGAATGTCTGATAATGGAATAGCTCTCGTGGAAAAGCACCTTCACATATTCTTCACGACCATTGGTCCACTCCTCGTAATCCGACATGGACCTGGCCGGAGCAGCAGCCACAAGGAACTGATAGCGTGAATATTCCGGATTCTCCCTGAGCCTGTCGGCAAATTCCATGAACACCGGCATCATCGATGAAATCTCACCGTTGCGCGACCCGGCGAAAAGAGCTATGAACGGCCTGTCATCCAGTGAATTGCGCTTGAGGAAATCCGCCCTGGTATCTTTCATGGCAGGGGACATGTCCACTGCGTCTATGAGAGGATTGCCCTTGTACACGAATGGCACTTCCTTCCTTGTGAAATACGGAATTTCGAACGGAAATACAATGAACAGTTTGTCAACATATGCCTTCAGTTTGCGGATACGGCCCTCGCGGGATGCCCAGACCTTCGGGGCAATGTAATAGAAGACCTTGAATCCGTTCTTGTGAGCAAACTCTGCAACCCTGAAATTGAAGCCGGGATAGTCAATCAGAATTACTACGTCAGGCTTCCAGGACAATATGTCTTCAAAACATCGCTTGAAACGGCCGGCGTAAGCTCTTGCCTTGAACAAGACCTGCACGAAACCGATTACAGCCCCGTCCTTGTAGTCCTGTACAAGACCTATCCCGTCCTGATGCTCCCTGTAGACCGAGTCCATCAAGCCACCTCCCCAGAAACGTATATCAGCCTCAGGGTCCTGCGAATACAGCCCCCTCATGAGATTCGATCCGTGAAGATCTCCCGACGCTTCTCCTGCTATGATGTAATATTTCATTTCCTTCCAGTCTTGCAGTCCAGCTGTTTTCAGAAATCGATGTCGATTCCCGATGCAGCCATCCTTTCGTGTTCGCTATAATCGGTAGTATCTATGTCACAAGGAGTTACGGCAATATAACCCTCCGACATCAGATGATGGTCAGCACGTCCGTCATTGTCCGGGCTATCCACGAAATCACCCACCATCATATAGAGTTTTTCACCCGGTTCAGCTTGGGCCTCTGAACTTCTGCCGAGCATTTCGGGAGTGATTCCATGATGCTTGAGACGTGCCGGGTCCCAGTCACGGAACTCCCTGACCCAGATTCCCTTGCCCTGGACTGCAGAGCGTACTCCCTTGATTTCCGATACCGGTATATCTGGGAAATTGACATTATAATACAACCCGTATTTCTCCGGCCATGCCTCCATGAGACGACGGAAAATCTCCGGGAAATATTTCTTTACGGCAGAAAAGTCGGCATCCGGAGAAAGTGCGTCAAGCGACACGCCTATGGACCTGACCCCGTTCAGGGCGCCTTCCTGGGCAGCCCCGAGAGTCCCGGAATAACAGGATGCGGATGCTGCGTTCGAACCGTGGTTGATACCGCTTACAATGACGTCCGGTTTCTTCTCGAGGAACTGGAAGTTCAATCCGTATTTGATACAGCTTGCCGGCGTAGCGTCAAGATATGCCCATTTTCCCGGCTTCTCTTCCGGCAGTTCCTTGTAGGCCACCTGCTTGAATCCGAGGGACACGGCCATGCTCATTCCGGACTGATGTTGCTTGGGTGCGATGACAGTGACATTGCCAAACTGGCACATTATTTCTGCCAGGACATGGATGCCTGCAGCATTGAATCCGTCGTCATTTGTAATCAAAATCTCCATAATCACTTACCTTAAACGATATAGTCAATTTTTCTGCTTAAAAAACCTCACAAAGATATATAATAATTCAATTTTTTAGCGTAATTTTGCACCGTTTTTGTAGGGAAAGTATCCCGGAAATTGAAAAACCGAACAAAAGTATAACTTAATTAATAATTTGTTAACAATGGTAAAACTTGGTATTAACGGATTCGGTCGTATCGGCCGTATGGTTTTCCGCGCAGCCGTTGAGAATTTCTCCAACGACATCGAGGTTGTAGGTATCAACGATCTTCTCGATCCAGATTATCTCGCTTACATGCTCAAATATGACTCAGTTCACGGAGCATTCAAGGGCGAGGTTGCAGTAGAGGGCAACACCCTTATCGTGAACGGCAAGAAGATCCGCCTCACCGCTGAGATGGATCCAGCAAACCTCAAATGGAACGAGGTAGGTGCTGAGGTTGTAGTTGAGTCAACCGGTCTCTTCCTTACCGACGAGAAAGCTCGCAAGCACATCGAGGCTGGCGCAAAGAAAGTCATCATGTCCGCTCCTTCAAAGGACGCTACACCGATGTTCGTTTATGGTGTTAACGACAAGACATATGCTGGCCAGGACATCATCTCCAACGCTTCCTGCACCACCAACTGCCTTGCTCCTATCTCCAAGGTTCTCGATGAGAAATTCGGCATCGTACGCGGCCTCATGACCACCGTACACGCTGCTACCGCTACCCAGAAGACTGTTGACGGCCCTTCAAAGAAGGACTGGAGAGGCGGCCGTGGTATTCTTGAGAATATCATCCCTTCTTCAACAGGTGCTGCAAAGGCTGTAGGCAAGGTTCTTCCTCAGCTCAACGGCAAACTCACCGGTATGTCACTCCGCGTTCCTACTTCTGACGTGTCTTTCGTTGACCTCACTGTAGAGCTCAAGAACGCTTGCACATACGAGGAGATCTGCGCAGCTATGAAAGAGGCTTCTGAGGGCGAGCTCAAAGGAGTTCTCGGATACACCAACGAGGCTGTCGTTTCTACAGACTTCCGCAACGACTCTCACACCTCCATCTTCGATGAGAAGGCTGGTATCCAGCTCGACGGTACATTCGTAAAGGTTTGCGCTTGGTACGACAACGAGTGGGGTTATTCCAACAAGGTTCTCGAGATGGCACGCGTCATCACGAAGTAATCTGACAACACCAGATATCTTGAGGCTGACTTCACGGTCAGCCTCTTTTTTGTCTGCATTTTTTTCATATTGACAAGTCTTTAGTAACTTTGCAGATCAAATTCATTGACGATGATAACAATAGACGGAAGATTGACATTGGACCGGATAGAGGCGGTTCTGTACGGAGGCGAGAAATTGGAAATCAGCCCCGCTATGAGACAGAATGTAACTGAAAGTTACGATTTCCTTAAAGAATTCTCCAAAGACAAAGTCATATACGGAATCAATACCGGATTCGGGCCAATGGCCCAGTGGAGAATCGAGGACAGCCATCTCAACGAATTGCAGTACAATATTATACGAAGCCATTCCACCGGAGCCGGGGAGAAACTTCCGGACATCTGCGTAAAGGCGGCCATGATTTCAAGGCTGATGACATTCCTGCAGGGGCATTCCGGAGTCCACGTGAGCCTTGTTGACCTGCTTGTGGAATTCATCAACCGGGATATCTGTCCTGTGATTCCGAGGCACGGAAGCGTCGGGGCAAGCGGAGACCTCGTACAGCTGGCCCATCTTGCGCTCGCCCTCATAGGAGAGGGGGATGTCTCATACAAAGGGGAAATCCGGCCGGCATCAGAAGTCATGGCCGAAAATGGGCTTGAACCTCTGAAGATGTATATCCGCGAGGGACTCGCCGTTACAAACGGTACGGCCGTGATGACCGGAATCGGAATAGTGAACTGGATCAATGCATCCAGAATGTTGAAATGGTCCGTACTTCAGTCAGTCATGCTGAATGAGACTGTATCATCATACGATGATTTCATGTCCGATGAACTCAACAGATTGAAACATCACCCGGGCCAGATTCAGGTAGCGGAGATGATGAGGCAGTTTTCTGCCGGAAGCAAATTGCTCAGGAACCGGCAGGCGGAACTCTTCCACCAGAACGACGAGAAGGTATTCGAGACAAAAGTACAGCCATATTATTCATTGAGATGCGTTCCGCAGATTCTCGGGCCGGTTGCGGATGAACTGGAATCAGCAAGACAAGTACTTGAAGATGAGGTTAATGCAGTAGATGACAATCCAGTTGTGGACAAGAACACCTGCAATGTATATCACGGCGGCAACTTCCACGGTGACTATATTTCTTACGAAATGGACAAACTCAAGATTGCCGTCACCAAGATGACAATGCTTGCAGAAAGACAGATGAACTACCTCTTCCACGACCGCATCAACGGAATCCTGCCTCCGTTCCTGAATTTGGGCGTGCTCGGACTCAATTACGGAATGCAGGCATGCCAGTTCACCGCCACTTCCACAACTGCTGAATGCCAGACTCTTTCAAATCCTATGTACGTGCATTCAATCCCGAACAACAATGACAATCAGGACATAGTAAGCATGGGGACTAATTCCGCATTGCTCTGCGCCCAGGTTGTCGAGAATGCAAGCCAGGTGCTGGCAATTCATCTTATGGCATTGGCCCAGGCCGTGGACTGCCTCAAGGTGGAGGACAAACTTTCTTCTGCGTCAAAAATGCTATACTCCAAGGTCAGGGAACTTGTCCCGGCATTTGTGGATGATACACCTAAATATATGGAAATCAAGGAACTTCAGGCTCTGCTCCTGAGCGGAAGTCCTGCGTAGGCTTTGATAATTCCGGCATTTCCGGAGACATGAAAAACAAATCAGATGAAATCACTTAAAGAACTTTACAGAATCGGACGCGGCCCGTCCAGCAGCCATACAATGGGCCCGATGCGTGCAGCGAGGATATTCCGTTCAGAACATCCCGAGGCAGCATCATTCAAAGTGACATTGTACGGCAGCCTTGCCGCTACCGGGAAAGGGCATATGACGGACGCATCCATCATTGACGAACTTGAGCCTGTGGCTCCGGTAGAAATCATATGGGAGCCTTCCGTATTCCTTCCATTCCATCCTAACGGAATGAATTTCAAGTCATTGGATGCCGGAGGAAATATTTCCGGAGACTGGACTGTATATAGTGTCGGCGGTGGAGCCCTGTCCGAGGGCAGGGAAGGGGACAGATTTGCAACAGCTCCTGTCTATGAACTTGACAAACTCACTGATATAATGCACTGGTGCGAGGAGAACGGACGGAATTACTGGGAATATGTGGGAAAATGCGAAGGTCCGGATATCTGGGATTATCTCAATGCGGCATGGAAAGCAATGCAAGAGGCTGTCGAGAGAGGAATAGATCATGAAGGCGTTCTTCCGGGCCCTCTCAATCTTGCGAGGAAAGCGCCTACATATTACGTAAAAGCCACGGGATACAAGAAATCCCTGCAGACGCGAGGTCTTGTATATGCATACGCACTTGCAGTGAGCGAGGAAAATGCATCCGGAGGCCAGATAGTTACTGCCCCTACTTGCGGTGCCAGCGGAGTGGTTCCTGCCGTCCTGTATCATCTCTACAAAGGACATGAGTTCACTGACAAGCGAATCCTTCATGCGATGGCTACGGCCGGAATCATCGGCAATGTCGTAAAGCATAACGCTTCCATTTCCGGAGCTGATGTAGGCTGCCAGGGTGAAGTAGGTGTGGCATGCGCGATGGCCGCAGCCGCAGCATGCCAGCTATTCGGTGGAAGTCCTTCACAGATAGAGTATTCCGCGGAAATGGCATTGGAACATCATCTCGGAATGACTTGTGACCCGGTCTGCGGACTGGTCCAGATTCCGTGCATCGAGAGAAACGCTTTCGCAGCCACCCGTGCACTTGACGCCAATCTGTATGCAGCATTCTCCGACGGAAAACACCGTGTCTCATTCGACAAAGTCGTGGAAGTTCTCAAGCAGACCGGACATGACATTCCTTCACTGTACAAGGAAACCAGCGAAGGCGGTCTTGCCAAAGGATTCGAACATTAAGAAATATTAAAAGCAGTGCAGTTGTCGGAGGGCTCCGACAGAGTTACGCTTCGCTCCATCCACCCTTCGGAACTTCGTTCCTACGGGAGCCGCTCATGAGGCCGCGGCCGGCCACACTCTGTCAAAGCCCTCCGACAACTGCATGCCACTCCATATTATGAAAGAAACCGGCTAAAAGGTCGGTCTCTTCTTTTATTGCTTATGTAACAGTCGACTAATAGTTCTCGGCCTTGATCTGGAAATAGCTCTTTGCATGCTTGCATACAGGGCATACTTCCGGAGCCTTCTTGCCGATCACGATATGGCCGCAGTTGGAGCACTCCCAGATGGCATCCTCGTCGCGTGAGAACACTACGTCACCCTGAACGTTTGCAAGAAGCTTTCTGTAACGCTCCTCATGAGTCTTCTCGATAGCACCGACTTTCTCGAAAAGGAATGCTATATCGTCGAATCCCTCCTCAGCGGCAGTCTTTGCAAAGCCTGCGTACATGTCAGTCCACTCATAGTTCTCACCGGCAGCAGCATCTGCAAGATTGGCAGCGGTATCAGGCATTTCACCTCCATGGAGATACTTGAACCAGATTTTTGCATGCTCCTTCTCGTTCCTTGCGGTATCCTCGAAGAGGCTTCCGATCTGTACGTAACCATCTTTCTTGGCCTTGGAAGCATAGTAAAGATACTTCGTATGAGCCTGTGACTCACCGGCAAAAGCCGTCTGGAGATTTTTCTCGGTCTGTGACCCTTTCAATTCTTTCATAATTTATAATAATTAAAATTTTCTTCAAATTTAGGCAATTTTTCCAAAAATCATTCACTCCTGCGCAGGAAAATCGCAAAAAAGAGATTCAGGATTATATAGAACGAAAACGATAGAAGAACAATCATGGCCCAGCTGCCATTCATCAGGACAACACCTGCTACAATAGGTATGAGGGACAGGAGGAAAGTCATTCTTTTGTAGTTGGTCATGCTGTCAACACTCGTTCCTTTTCCGAATTTCATGGCAAACATAGGTATCCTGCACACCAATAGCATTGAAAGCAGCACGGCGACAACCGGGGCGAACCATGGTCCGTCGAATAAGAGCCGGAGCAATGGGTGAGCCCCTGAAGCAGCACAATAAACCATTGAGCCGCAAATCATTGCACATGCAGGAGTCGGAATCCCGAGGAAACCGGAGTGCTGCATCTCGTCCACATTGAACTTGGCAAGTCTCAATGCAGAGAATACGGCAATGCAGAGCGGGATGAATCTCGTCGGACAGTCTGATTCCATCATGCAGTACATCATCAGCGAAGGAAGTACTCCGAAACTGACCATGTCTGCAAGTGAATCAAGTTCCTTGCCTATTTCCGAATAGGCTCCGAGAAGCCTCGCTGCCAGTCCGTCACAGAAATCGAAACAGGCCGCCGCTATCATCATCGGAAACGCAAGATCCATCCTTCCGTCGAAGGTAAAAATCACCCCAAGAGTACCTGCGAGCAGATTCATTGAGGTGATTGTATTCGGAATATGCTTGATAATCCGCATGCCAGATGACTATTTCAGGCCGATTTTCTTGGCAATGGACTTCGGTACGGCGTCCTTGTGCATGAAAATGCTGATAGACTTGCCTTTCACGAATGCCTCGCTGGCATACCAGATTCCCTGATACTTGCCGGTCTCGCCCCAGGAGTTCTTCACCATATAATATTTGTTGCCGAACTGGTCCTTGGCAATACCGAAGATGAGCATTCCGTGGTCGTCAGTCGTGGTCTTGTTGTCGAATCCGGTCTGCCTGAACTCCTGTGTAGCCTCGATCTCCTCCGGAGCTGATGGCTCATCAGACTTCTCAGACTTTCCTGTCCATCTCTCCTGGTCGGAGCCTGAAGTCTTTTTGGCATCCGGAAGAAGCTGTGCAAGTCCGTCACGGGTGAATCCTTTCTCGCTCACGTCGCTCGCCCAGGCCACTGTGAATCCGTTCATTATGGCATTGTCAATAGCCTCCATGAATTCATCTACAGGAATGTTCCAGTCTGTGTCGTTCCTCCAGTTGTCGCTGAGCTCAAGAGCCACCGGTCTGTAGAAAGGATGATGCGTGAAAGACGTGAATGAAACATAATTGTCAGGATCAATCTTGTACGAATCCCTGTAAGAAGCTGGAGTATAGTTCTTTCCGTTGTATGTGAACTCCTCTGGGCATTCTCCGAGATATGCATCTACAACACCCTTGAAACCTTTTCTCCAGGCAGTCGAGAGCCCGCGGTTAGGATTCTTGGCAATAGCTTCAACATAAGCAAGGGTGAGTGCGTCAAGTTCTCCGTGAACAGGGAGTTCGGTACCGTAATTCGTGCCCGGCTGGACGCTCTGTGGAACGAGACCGTAGTCCCTTACGACATGCATCACGTCACCAATCTCGCTGCCTGCTCCGAAATTGAGCTTGCCGTCAAGCCTTACATATTTTTCAGCCCTGTCCTGATATGAATGGCTCACCACGAACATCTCTGAAAAATCCGGATAGAGTGTACTGTCAGTGATATTATTGAGCCTGATGGCCTCGGACTCGAGAAATCCCATTCCGGCGAAGCACCAGCATGTTCCCGAGCGGTACTGGTTCTTGACAGGAGTCACTGGATTTTCCTTTACGGTGGTAAATGTCAGTTCAGGAGCTTTCTGAACCGGCTGCGGCTGCGCATAAGTTGCGACAGGCACGATAGCGGCCGCCAGTACGGCGGCAATTACGTTTCTTCTCATACGTAAATAAATTCGTTATAATGTGCCTATAAATAGGCGTTTAACATTCAA
>JBJEBJ010000047.1:0-11428 GCA_051869955.1 Candidatus Cryptobacteroides sp. | reverse complement strand
TTATCCATTTTCATTCTCGTGGACGGCTTGAAAAAGTCATGGGTGTTTCATAATATCAAAATACACATCCCAATGTTATCTCGAATACGCTTCTGGCCCGTCCCTGCAGATATTCCGGCTTTGAAAACAGATAATCCGCAGTCCCGGACAATGACACATAACCCGCAATGTTCTTGTTGAACTCCCGCATATATTTGAATGTCAGCCTATTGACAGCTCCGGTAGAAACCCGGTATTCATAATCCCTGTCCAAATACGTATCCTGGACAGCAGGCCTGGATGAAGTGGAACTTGCGATGGTATAGTCCTCGTTCTTCGTTCCCGAACCGGACCTCAGGCGGACGTCAATCCCGAGCCCGTAAATGTTCTTGTCCCTGATTATGTTCCTGTACACATTCAGGTCCAGGGAATAAGTGAGGAGGTCCTGATCCCTGCAGAAAGGGTAAACCGTGGTCGTCTGGGTCCTGCTGAACAGAGTAATGTCCGCCCCGAATTCCCACACCGGCAATTTGCCTTCCGTACCGGCATATCCGGTATAGGAAACCGACGCATTCACATCCTGCCTGTCGAGGACTTCGTTCTTGCCGCCATACTCCACTTTGATGCTCTCTCCGGGCACATAACTCTCCTTGAACACGTTCTTGTCATTGCCAATGGTCTCATATACTGCGTCAATACCTATCCTGTGCAGCACCCGCCTGCCGTGTATGAGGTATGTGCCCGAATATTTGAAGACCATCCCGTCGTGCTCCGTGAACACAGGAGTGGTGGATGTACGCTTGCCATAGTATCCTTCCCTGTACAGGACAGTGATTTCATTGAAGAAATCATTCTTTCCGGAAAAATCCAACTGCAGGGACCCTCCGTAATAATGGTTTACGAGAAGTCTGGGTGACTTGAGCAAGAGGAAGCCGCTGACATTGTTTAAAAGTTCCCTCGTTCCGAAATATCCGCCATAATCCACCAATGTATAATACTGCTTGTCCGTAGTACCGTAAATACCGGCCTCGACAGCCTCTATCTTCTTGGTATATATGGCATTGATTCCGGCGGTGAATTTATCGGAAGCCTGCCATGCCGCCCCTGCTCCGAGGTCGAGATTCATCACGGAATTGGAGAATCTCGGGTCTTTCCTCTTGGAATAATTGCCTGTGAGATAATCCGCCTTGAATCCGATGGACCACTTTTTCCCAAGGCGCAGCGATAGTCCGCCGGCAATATTGTAGTCCTCCTTGTTCTTGACACCGACGGTCGTGTCAGAATGCTCGACTATATTCAACGGGCTATGGAAGGCGTCCGTGAAAACGGAGCCTCCCATATTCTTCCCGTGAAAATAATCGTAAGACAACTTCCCGTAGAAAGAAAGCTTGTCGGAAACCTTTACGAACGACTCCGTACTGATACCGGCGCCGTAGGAGTCATCCGACATATCAGAAGAAACCAGTCCTCCGTTCTCCTTGTGGAAACCGGCTCCGGCTATGGAAATCCGGTCCATTGGCATCAGGTACAGTCCGGACATGTTGGATGACACCAACCACGGGTTCGTCATCTTCACGAATTCCATGTCATAAGACCCCTCCTGCGCCCTCATCAGGAGAGGCAGGAGAAGCAGACCGGCAACGGCCGAAAATGATTTCTTGCTGATATGTAGCATATCGTCACAATTTTATTTTCTCAGGGACGCCTTGGCCCTCTGGTGGAAATCCTTGGTGGAATTGTTGGTGTCGAGATAGATGATCTTCGCACCTTTGGCAATGGAAGCCTCAGCATCGATGCCTGAAGGGTCGGTGGACTGACCATTGGTGATTTCCGTACCGCCGGCATAATTGTAGACGAGTTTGTCAGCATTACCTTCGATAGCCTCGGTAGCCTCCTTGTCGACATTGCGGTAGAGGGTATAGCCGAGTTTGGTGGAGAACATTACATATCCGGCATCGATTTTGGCAGGGAAGCGCTTGATGTTTGAATCCTCTTTTCCTATAGCAAAGACCTCGACGGCATCTATCACCTTGTCCTGGGCAACCTTGGCCACCGGAAGAGTCTGGCTCTCTGTATAGTCATAGTTGGTGGCGTCTTTGGCGAAAGCTTCGCAGTTCGCATCCCTGAAAATATAGAATGCAGGGGCAATCTTGGAGATAGGCCAGGCATTGCCCATGCCGTAGAGGTAGGTCTTGAGATAGTTGGACTGCGGGATACTCTCGGACGGTGCAGGATAATTATTGGCATTCTTGAAACCGCTCTCTATATCGTACATCGCGTAATCCGCGTTGCTCAAATCCACTGACTGGCTATATGTAGCAGTATGGTCGATTGCCCCGAAAATGGAAATTACAATCTGTGAATATGGTGCAATCTTCACGCTCGTACCCTTCTGGAACCACCAGATGGCAAAACCTGCAGGAAGCCATCCCTGAGACTCGTACATGAGAACTCCGTCAGTGACATATTTGTTAGTGGCGTAAGAATTCATAGGTGTGGCAAATGCAAAGCATACGTCAGATGCATCTGCCTCCACATCAGAATTGTTGTAGAGAATCACGTAGTTGTCAACCTGATAAGCTCCGCTGCCGTCATCCTTCGGGCAACCTCCCACATAGAGTTCCTTGATGATAACCTGGCTGGCATCAGACTCCACTACTGCAAGGTTGAAGGAAACAGGAGTCCCGGCAATTACCGAAATCGAGGAATTCACACCGTTGAAATTCTTCACGTTGCCGTCCTCTACTATCTTTGAAGATACGGAAGCCTCGTAATTGCCTGAAGGGAGTACGAATAATGCCACACCTGCAGCATCCGTGGCAGCCTCATAGCTGGCCGTTCCTCCTATGTCGCGCAAGGACACCGTGAGACCTTCGACGGCAAGTGCCGCCCCGTCTTTCTGGAGACAGATGGAAACCTCGGCGGTCTTCGGGCCATCGTTCTTTTCGCATGATACCGCCATTATCACGGCAGCCGCGAGCAACATAATTAAGTTTCGTTTCATAATCGCAATGGTATTAATTGTTTGTTAAAATTTAAATCTTAAAGTAAGTCCGTAATAAAATTTCGGTATATATGATTCGGACGAAGAATAATTCCCCGTCTTGGTGGAATAGACCTTGCCGATGTTATAGAAGAAATTGTTCGCATAGAACGATATCGATGCGATGTCGCCGATTTCCTTGGTAACGCTGATATTGGCCGAGAAATAAGGCGATATGTAATCCTTCTTGAAGGTGTAAACATAAGAATTGGTTATGGCGAGCCTTGCCAGGTCGGTATATTTCTTCGGGTCGTTCTCCCTCGCATCCCTGAAATCCGCAAGGAAATCCCTCGGTGTCGGATCCCCGGCCACAGTATAATAATCCGGGAACGTCACAGGATATCCTTCCTGCTCATAGACCGATACCCCGTCCATGATCGAGAGCAGGTCGTTCTTGTCGCTCAGCAGATATGTACGGCTTCCCGAAGGCTTGGAGGCCAGGGCTCTTGAATATTTCATCAGGCATGTCTCCACCTTGAGGGACAGGACCATACGGACTTTCGGGATATTCGTGGTGACTGTGACATTGGTCTTCACCTGCTTGGTCTCTTTTCCGTTGGATATTCCGTCGCCTCCGTAATAATAGCCGATATATTTGTAATGCTGGCCGTCCGTTCCCATGGTCAATACCGGGGAATAGGCTTCCACATTCCTGTCATAATACTTGTATCCGTAGAAACTTCCGTCCACCCTGATGGTCGTGTTTATCGGATTTATCTTCTTGAAATCCACTATCCATTCCACTCCGTAGCGGGTGCTCGGGGCAACGCTGTTGTCAGGCTTGGGGGAACTGATGAGCATCGTCCTCTCCGTATATGGGATGGTTGCCGTGGCGGACGCTCCGGTCTTGTCCGAAACCGTTATCTGTCCAGTAGCCCCGTCCATCGAATATATCCTGTTGTCTGCCGGAATGGAACAATTGGACTCGAGAGCCTCGATACTTGTGTAATTGTATGTGAAAGGAGAATAAGAATAGCTGAACCTGTAGGCGTCGAGGGTCCTGTTATAATAACCGGCAACAGAAATATTGTATCCGCCAATGTTGATTTCCATTCCTATTTCGGACTGCTTGTTTCTCTGCCACGTTAGAGAAGGATTGTAATCAAGCGTCTTCGGCAGGATGTAATATGCATAATAAGCCGAGCCGTCGGAAGACGAAACCGGGTTGAACGTAGTGGTGGAAAAATAAGTTGGAACCGGGTAAAGAATTGAGAATGAAGGAAGTTTGACAGACACTCCCCATCCTCCCCTGAAACTCAGTTCACGTATCAACTTGCCGGTCCTGCCTTTCGGGGACAAGACGGTGTATTTTGCATTGAACCTCGGGGACCAGCTGGAGGTATTGCCGTAGTCAGAGCCTTTGATGAACGTGTTCTCTCCCCTGATGCCGGCTATGAGATTGAGCCTTCCCTGCCCCAATGCCAAAGAGAAATTATCCTCGAGATATACCGCGAGATTGTTCATGAAAGGCACGTCGCAATATCTGTATTCCCAATATGAAGGTGCAGTTGCAGGGTCTTCCGAATATTCCCCTACTCCGAAATTGCCGTCTCCCGTCCAGTCGCCTCCGAGTTTCACCTTGTTAGTGATTTTTTCCCCGAACTGCCTGGCCCAGTTGGCCTTGAGTGCAACCTTGTAGTTCAGCGGCTTGTTGTCGTCCACCATGGTATTGTACCAGTAGCCCCGCGGAATCAGCACTGCCCCTGCTTCCGGATTGGAAGTATAGTCCCCGGCAATGTAATATCCCTCTTCGCGGGCATGGAGGGCGACCGTTCCCGCCGCGCTGGAATAATTGCTGCGCACCTTGGACAATTTGTCGCTGTATGATACCGAAGTATTGAGTTCCAGATTGGTTATCCATTTCTTGCTGAGAAGCCAGCTAAGGGATATATTGCCCCTCAGGGCATTGTCACGGGCTTTCGAGAACGTATCACGGAACGTGTCCGGATCAGCCTTGGTGTTCATCCCTCCGATATTTCCGGTCACGCCGGCCGTGAGCCTGAGAGGAGTGTCGGCGAGAATCCCGGAATTGTAAAGATTGGTATAAGTCAATGAAAGTGAATTCCTTCTGTACGAAGTATATGGAGACATCTGATCACTTATTGACTTGGTATATTCGACACTCGCATTGAGAACTCCGTTCGAACGCCCCCTGCTTCCCGTTCCGAGCCCGAAACCTTTACTGGCCGACACCTGCTTGGTCCCGGGATTCGATGACATGGTAATCGTATAAGGGGTGACACCTTTCCTCGTATTTATCTTCACGACTCCTGATGTCATGTCACCGTACTCGACTGAAGGTACTCCGGTGATGACTTCGACCGATTCCACATTACTCGAAGCAATATTGTTGGTCGTTGCACCTTTCAAAGTGAAAGTAGATGACGTTCCGGCTGTGGAAAATGCGGAATTGTTGGAAATCCTGACTCCGTCCACCTCAACCGCAGTACCGAATGAAGCATTTCCGGTCTCATTGGAACCGGACCTGATATTGAATATCTGCTGATTGGTCAGTCCGCCGCTGATAGTTGTACCACCGGGAAGGAGACTGGAGATGTCAGCCACGTTCATGACCTGCACATGGTCGAGAGCGGTCCTGTCTATGGTGCGGCTGGTAGCAGCGCTATTGTCATTCTCACGGGCTGTCACCACCACGCTTTCCAATGTGAGATTGTCCTCGTACAGAGAGACTTTGTACATGTCTATATCCTTGGATATCAGGACTTCTTTAGTATCGGTCACATATCCGAGGCAAGATACGCTTATGGTATTCTTTCCGGAAGGGACATTCTTGATGACGAACTTTCCCTGAGCGTCCGCGACTGCCCACTGCTCGGTAGATGAAAGCACCACGGTGGCATATTCGATCGGTTTGCCGGACTTCTTGTCAAGCACGACTCCCTTGACCGTCCAGCCCTGGGCGGCCAGTCCTGCATATACGAACAACAGGGATAATGTCAGTAAAAACCTGTAATACATAGCTCGATACTAAAAGACAATAAAAGTTCGTTTTCAATAAGTGCACGCTGCAAATCTATGTATTTTTTTCTTGACATAAATCATTATTTTCAGGTATTTTCATGTTATTTGAGTATGTTTGTGTAAAATAAACCTGAAAATTTATTATTGACCAACCATGAGACGAAGAGAATTCCTTGCATTGTCTGCCACTTCCCTGGCCGGACTGGCGCTCGGAGGCAAGTTCCATCCAGCGGAAGGGCGTAATGAGGACAATAAATATTCCATAGTCATACTCGGTGACACCCATTTCGATACCGAACCTGCAAGTATCTATCATTCAGACTATAACGAGACTGTAGAATGGCTGAACAGGGTGCAGAGGGAGGAATTCGCCCGCAACGGGGAGATGTGGAGGGAACGCTGCCCGAGACTCCTCAAACGCGCCGCCTGCTTAGTAGATGACAACACCAGGATGGTTTTCCAGATGGGAGACCTCATCCAGGGAGACTGCGGCAATCCGCTGGTACACAAGAAAATGCTTGGAGACGTCATGGACAGGTTCAAGGGTGAACTCGGCGGGCTTCCTTTCGTGACAGTTGCCGGGAACCATGACATCCGCGGAACGGGAGCCGAAAAAGCCTACCGGGAATATATGCCTGCAAGGATGTCATCCGAACTCGGGAAGGAAATCACCGGGACCGACTTCTCTTTCAATATCGGGGACGATGCCTACATAGCAATAGATTTCAACCGTCCTGATGACGAGGCTGTTGAACGCCTTTTGAAGGAGACGGAAGGGGCCAGGAACACATTCGTGCTCATACACGGACCTCTGCTTCCGTTCGACGGAGGCAGCTGCAGATGGTTCTTCCACGGAGGAGACAGCGAGAAACACACTGCAGCGAGAAGACATTTCCGCGGACTTTTCGCCCGCAGGAACGTGATCTGCCTGTGCGGACATACCCACAGGACCGAACTCGCAGACTGGTACGGAGACGGCGGACGCATCACGCAGATGACCATGAACAGCGTGTGGTCGAAAGAAGAGTACGGGACATATACGGTGAAGGCCGAAGGGGCGGAAGAATACGGAAAGTTCAGGATGGCCCAGAATACCATGCCTGACGGTTCTCCGGTGAAGGACGAGAGTGCCCTGTTCGAAGAATACCGTCCGGGACTCAGGAGATATATCCATTCAGTATCAGCCGGTTCATACAAGATGACTGTCAGCGGCCGCAAGGTCATAGTGGATTTCTATGCCGGTGACTCCACCCGTGCCAGCGAGCGCTTCGTGCTCAGGCCATAAGTTTCGCGGTGGAAAACTATTTTTGAGAATTCGGGCCAAAGACACTATCTTTGTTTTTCATTGTGAACAACTGCAGAGATTATGTCCTTCGTCCACCTACACGTACATACCCAGTATTCCATCCTGGATGGCCAGTCGTCTATCGCAAACCTGTTCAAACGGGCTGAAGAACTCGGCATGCCGGGTCTCGCAATTACTGACCACGGCAACATGTACGGTGTCAAGGAATTCTTCAAATTCGCCTCGAAGCATCCCTCTGTAAAGCCCATAATCGGCTGTGAGATATATGTTTCCAAATTCGACCACAAACTCAAGGACAAGGAGCACGGCGGGTATTACCACCTGATTCTCCTCGCCAAGAACTACGCCGGATACAAGAACCTGATGAAAATCGTGTCCACTGCGCATCTGGAGGGAATGTACTACCGTCCGAGGGTTTCCCATGAAGTAATAGAGCAGTATCACGAGAATCTAATCTGTTCATCGGCCTGCATGGCTGGAGAAATCCCGAGACTCATCCTCGCGGGAGACATCGAGGGGGCCGAGAGGGCCATCGAGTGGCACAAGAGACTCTTCAAGGACGACTATTACTTAGAGGTGATGCTGCACAAGACAGAGGTTCCGGGACAGTCTCTTGAAGTTTACGAGAGAGAGAAGGAATATGACGAGGTGCTTTTCGACCTTGCCGCCAAGCACGGGGTGAAGGTCATCGCAACGAATGACGTGCATTTCGTCCGCAAGGAGGACGGACCTGTCCACGACAGGCTTATCTGTCTGACTACCAATTCTTACATAGACGACCCTGACAGGCTCAGATACACCCAGCAGGAATATCTCAAGAGCGAGGAGGAGATGGCAGCCCTTTTCCCGGACCATCCGGAAGTGATAGCCAACACGCTTGAAATCTGCGACAAGGTTGAGAGTTACTCCATCGACCGCGGACATGTGCTTCCTAAATTCGACATTGACCCTGACTTCCTCGCCGACATTGACGCGCAACTCGAGAAATACAAGGATGTAATCGACTGCGGACGCACGGACAAGAACGGAAACGAGAGAGGCGAGGAATTCTGCCGCTCGGTGGCATATCTGTGTCACCTGACTTATCAGGGAGCTCACTGGAGATACGGTGAGGTACTTACGGAGGAACAGTCGGAGAGAATTGACTTCGAGCTCAAGACCATCTGCCGAATGGGATTTCCTGACTATTTCCTCATCGTGCAGGACTATATCGCCGCATCGAGGGCAGAAGGTTACATGGTAGGTCCGGGACGTGGTTCCGCGGCCGGTTCCGTAGTGGCTTACTGCCTGAAAATCACCAATCTGGACCCTATCAAGTACCAGCTGCTGTTCGAGCGTTTCCTGAATCCGGACCGTATCAGCATGCCTGATATTGACGTGGATTTCGAGAATCTGGCCGCAGCACACGAATATGTGGAGAGGAAATACTCTTCAGACCACGTTTCACGCGTTATTACCTTCGGTACAATGGCAGCGAAGAGCGCCATCAAGGATGTGGCGCGAATCAGCCATCTCAGCATTGAAGAGAGCAACAGGCTGACCAAGATGGTTCCGGACAGGCTGAGCGAGATGAAGGACAAGGAATATCCTTTCAATCCCAAGCTGGACCAGCTCAAGCCGGGGTTCAAGGCTTATGAAAAAGAAGTGGAAGTTCCTGACCCTGAGCATGAAGGACAGACCATAAAAGTTAAGAAATGGTTCCAGGGAGGAAAGGAAGAAACTGATGTCAAGATAAATCTGGCGAATTGCTACAGGCTCGTTCCCGAGATGAAGAACGAACTGGAAAACGGTTCGGATCTCGTGAAGGAGGTTCTTAAGTACGCCCTGCAGCTCGAAGGCAGCATCAGGCAGGTCGGAGTGCATGCCTGCGCCACCATCATCGGACGCGGAAATCTTACGGACTATATTCCTATCTGCCTCTCGGTGGACAAGGAGACAGGGCAGAATGTGTGGACATCTCAGTACGACGGACATTATATAGAAGATGTCGGAATGCTGAAGATGGACTTCCTCGGACTCAATACCCTGACAATCATACATGCCTGCCTGGACCTCATCAGAAAGCGTTCAGGAGAAGTCATCGACATAGAGGCCATCGACATCGCGGACAAGGCTACATACGAGCTATACGGACGCGGTGACACCATCAGCGTGTTCCAGTTCGAGTCTCCGGGAATGATGAACTGGCTCCAGAAACTGCATCCCGAGCGTTTCGAGGACCTGATTGCCATGAATGCCCTTTACAGGCCGGGTCCTATGGACTACATTCCTTCTTTCGTGGCGAGAAAACTCGGCCAGGAACCTATCGAATATGACCTCCCTGACATGGAGGAATTCCTCAAGGACACTTACGGAGTCACTGTCTATCAGGAGCAGGTGATGCTTCTGTCGCAGAAACTTGCCGGATTCACCAAGGGTGAGGCCGACAAGCTCCGCAAAGCGATGGGAAAGAAGCAGATAGACATTCTTAATTCCCTGAAGGACAAGTTCATGACCGGAGGTATAGCCCACGGTCATCCGGAAAAGGTACTCGACAAGATATGGAAGGACTGGGAGAAATTCGCCCAATATGCATTCAACAAGTCCCACGCCACCTGCTATGCCTGGGTCAGCTACCAGACCGGCTGGCTGAAATGCCACTACCCTTCCGAGTTCCAGGCCGCCAACCTTAGTTGCAATCTCTCCAAGATGGACGAAATCAAGAAGATTATGGCCGACTGCAAACGCCACAAAATCAAGGTCTTGAATCCAGACATCAATGAGAGCGACTCGAATTTCACCGTCAACAAGAACGGGGACATCCATTTCGGAATGGGAGGAATGAAGGGTTTCGGAGCAAATATCGTGGATGCCATCGTGAAAGAGAGGGATGCTAACGGACTGTTCAAGGACATATACGATTTCAGCGAAAGGATGTCAGGCATAGTGAACCGCAAGGCGATGGAGTCACTCGTCTATGCCGGTGCTTTCGACTCTTTCGGCATACAGAGATGCCAGTATTTCCTTCCCGGAAAAAGCGGTGCCCAATTTATTGATGAACTCATTGATTATGCCGCAGTTACCAAGAAAAACGCCGAGGAGGATGCCTCTTCCCTGTTCGGAGACGTGGAGGAACTGAAGGCAGAGAAACCTGAACCGCCTGCTGTACCTGCAGAGGTTGACACTCTTGAACTGCTCAAGAAGGAGAAGGAGATTGTGGGAATGTATCTCTCGGAGCATCCTCTGAAAAAATACGAATTCGAAATCGAGAATTTCACTACCTGCGGACTGGCCGACCTTGACAATCTGGTGAATGAATGTGACAAGGAGAGAAAACCCCAGAAAGTGAACGTGGCCGGATTCATCACGGGAATCGAGACGAAGACATCAATGTCAGGAAGGCCTTATGCAAGAGTGACATTGGAGGACTTCAGCGGAGTATATGAACTTTCGCTGTTCGGAAAGGACTACGAGGCAAACATGAGCTATCTCGTGGACCATACTTCCATCTATATCGAGGGCGAAATCAAGGAGAGTTATTTCGTGAAACCGGAAGAGAAGGAAAAGGCCGCCACGGTACCTTACAAGTTCAAAATCAAGAAGATAAGCCTTCTCGGAAATCTCTCTGACACTATAGTGTCCGGATTTGCGATAGAAGTGAACACGACCATGCTGAACCAGGATTTCAGGAAAAACCTGATAAGCGCGATAAAGAAGAGCAAAGGCAAGATTCCGCTTTCCATCTTCCTCGTGGATCCTAAGACCCAGTATAAGTTGGAATTCCTCTCAAAGAAATTCCAGGTGGCTGTCACTGCCGATTTCATCTCCGACATCAAGGACCTCGGACTCCGCTACAAGGTATTCAACAAGGATTCCGGGTCACATTGATGCCGGAGAAAGGTATTCTTCAAATATTTTTCAGAATTCGAAGGTGAATAAAATCTTAGGCATGGGAAGGACAGGTTTGTCCGTCCTGCGTTCATAGCTTGGCATATTTATCCATACTGGGATATACATCGGCAGTCCTATGCTGACAGCGAGTCCCTGACCGGATTTCAGTCCCCAGCTCCAGCCGAAAGAAGGCTTGTAATCGGAAAGGACAAATACAGTGAAATCGGCAAGAAGGGATACATAAAGAA
>JBJEBJ010000046.1:0-2368 GCA_051869955.1 Candidatus Cryptobacteroides sp. | reverse complement strand
GTGGAGAGCGAGGTCCCCAGAGGTAAGATAATTAACTCCTTCCATAATAAAAGAAATTTGCATCACGGTCAATATTAACCGCAATGCAAAGTTTATAAATAAGTTAACTCCTTGTAAATCACCAACATAATAATTCTATGTCAGTGATTGCCATGGAGTTCCGTGTTGGAGTTTGGAGGAAAATGGCTATATTTGTATCGGATAATGGTACAGGTTTACTTTCATAAGGTTAACAGCAGTTGGTTTCCGCAGCCCATCCGAGAGGACCGGCTGCGGTTTTTCATTGTTCTTTCTTCTCAATCCATGATTTCGGGATGAGCTTGCTGAAGAACGCAAGGTTGTAGTACACCCTGCGCTTCGGCTTCTGTGATTTCGGTATCGGCCTCCGGGAAATCACGTTGCTGACATTACTCTCGGACTGTCCGTAGAACTCGGCCATGTCCTTTATCGTGGCGGAAATCTCCATGGACTCGCTGACCATTTCGAGAATGGACTTCAGCTCCTCGGACGTGCATTTGTCATTTTCCACCTGATAGCGCAGGTAGTCGAGTATGTTAAGTATTACCTTCTTGATGTTCATGGTCGTAAAGTGGATTGTTGCATTTAGGGTTTATGAAAATATGATATGCATTCAGAAGAGAGACTCCGAAGCAGAACAGGGCTATGCACCAGTTCACGAAAGCGGATACGTCAGCGAGGCTGACCACAAAGGAATCCACGCAAATGACGAGAACAGCCACAAGAGGCAGGCAGCACTCCGTCCTGTGCCATACGCACAGATGGAAAGCCCTTGACAGAAGCAGGTTGTATATGACCGGGACAGGAGAGATATAACAAAGCACATCTATTATTGCAGATACCGTGTCATTGAAGAACAGATAGCAGAACAGGCCGGATATATATATCATGGCATATATGAAGGGCGCAATCTTGACCATGCGGTATGCGCTCCTTGTCATTGCTATTACAGGGCCTATGTCAATATTCTTTCTTTGGGTCATAATCCTTCCTCCAGAATGGTCTTATATGCACATTCAGCTTGACCTTCGGCCTGTATATAGGCTTGTTCTTTGTCGTGTCAAGCCGGAACGAAATCTTGCTTGAATCAGTCATAAGCCTGCCCCTCCGCCTTGCTTTCGGAGGGGTCTTCGTATTGGTCGTATCGACCTGTACCTTGATTTTTACGTCTCCCATAATTAATCCATCAAGTACATCAGTATCCAGTTTGAGCCGTCGAAGACGAGCAGAAGTCCTTCGCGGTTCGTCGATGACCGGCTTGTGGTCGTGCTGTTCTCCGACAGCTTGGTTATCTGGTGCGAGCTGCTGCCCGTTATAGTCAGGCTGGTGGAGGTCGCATGGACAATCAGGTACGTCTGGCCGTACTGTGGTGAAGAGGGTAGTGTCAGCGTTATCGACGACGTGTTCCTCGCGATGATGATGCTGTCCATGTGCGATAGGGTCTGGCCGGAAGTCACAACCCTCGTGACGGGCCTGAACCCTGCGACCGTGCCCTTCTCCAGATAGAGCGCATGGCTTCCCCAAGTCGGGTCCACATTGTCCTGGTTCTTTCCCGACGCACTGAAATATCCGGCAATGACGATATCTCCTGCCACGTTCGTTGTCACGCTCGTACTTACTCCGAGGCCCACCTTGTCGATTCCCGACGTTGCAGGCAGAACGCTCATGCCCAGTGCGCTCTTTATGTCAACCGTGCCCGATGACGTGTCAGTCCTGCTGTTCGTGAAGAGGCACTGGCCGGGTCCCAACGTCAGGGTCGAGTATGAGGATTCCGCCCCTGACTTTCCGTAGAGGCTTGACGTATGTATCGTGAATCCGCCAATCGTCCCCGATTTGGCTTCGAGCTCGCCGGAGAAACTTCCGTCCTCCGCTTCGAGCTTCTTCGTGCTTATCGTTCCATCCTCGTAGATTACCGTCTCAGCCGAGGCCACCCTTTCGTCAAGCGTTGAATCGCCCGAAGGTATGCCGCCCGCAAGGATGACCTTGCCGTGCGTGGAGTCGGAGAACGTGTCGGAGCCGTTCAGCAGTCCCTCCACCTCGCCGTCGGAGTTCTTGACACCCACCGCCTCCGCGAGTACAGCTCCGCCGAGAAGGTCAACCTCTCCCTTGCCGAACACCTGTTTCAGGTACTCGTAGTCGCTCATGACGGTTTTCTCCGTGACGAGCTTGCGCAGCTCCGTCTCCTTCGCGTAGTAGTTCCTGAGCAGCTTCGAGATGGTGTCGCGGAACGACCCGTCCGGGAACTCCGTGACCGTATCTTCCCACAGGTAGCATGTATCACCTGACAGGTACTCAACAAGGGGAACGAAATAGGAATCGTAGAAGTCGTCACGTATCGAGCTGTCCGGGT
>JBJEBJ010000045.1:0-2399 GCA_051869955.1 Candidatus Cryptobacteroides sp. | reverse complement strand
CAGCGCAGGAGAGTGAGTACGGCAATGCGGGTGTTCTTCTCGTCAAGTTCCTGCCGGAGCTTGGTGTT
This sequence comes from Candidatus Cryptobacteroides sp., assembly GCA_051869955.1. Lineage (GTDB taxonomy): Bacteria > Bacteroidota > Bacteroidia > Bacteroidales > UBA932 > Cryptobacteroides. The sequence goes on along the minus strand of JBJEBJ010000045.1, from coordinate 2,331 downwards.
GATGTCGAACTGGACCATATACAGGTCCTGGAATTCTTTTGCGCTAGTCCGGGCTTCATTGAGTTCGGCACGGCATCTCTCCACAATCTTCTGCCACTCGTCGATGGCGAGGTTGATGTTCTCGATCTGTGCCTTCGTCTTTCGTTCCGTGATGAAGAACAGGGCAATGACGCCTCCTCCGCCCAAGAGGAGAGTCAGTATCTGGATTATGAGTTCGGTGTTCATAGGTTGTCGGATTTGAGTTTGTTCCGGTAAAAAGAAATCCCCGCCAGCCGTATGGCGGACGGGGATAACCGGGGAAGGGTACAAGCCTACAGGCTGATCTGCCCGAGCATCTCTCCGGATTTCTCGCCGGTCTTCGTATTGACGAAGAAGTAGCGGAGGAATACCTTAGGAGCGGCGGTGGTGACTGCACCGTGGACTGCCTCGTAGTCGGCCTTGATGTCGATGGCTTCCTCCACGATTGTGCGAGGAGAGCCAATCATCACTGCCTTAGAGTAGGCCTTGGTGACACCGTTGCTCTGCGGAGCGGATGCCATAATGACGAGCTTGAGGTCTGCGGTCTCTGCCGGAGGATTAGGCAGCTGGAAGGTGAAACTGTCTGCGGAGAGTGCGAGCTCTGCTTCGCACGGTGCTTCCACTCCTACAAGGGTAGGAGGAGCACTGAGTGCGGCTCCACCGCATTTCACGATCCAGTAGTTCAGCCTCGAATAGAGGTTCGCTCCGGAAATCTTGGAAGAAGTTCCGAGAACGCTCTTTCCCTTCTGGGTGCCTGCAAGGGCATTCCAGGCAAGGATCTGGGCATTGGTGAGCGACCTCCAGTTCTGGCTGAGCTGCTTGAAGATGGCTTTGACTGCGCCCTGGGCGCTTGACTTGAATCCGCCGCCGTAGCCACGGTTACGGATGTACTTGCGACCGCGCACCTTGGCAGCGGTCACTCCTTTGGCGGAGCCTGACATCTCCTCAAAGGCGATTGATGGAATGTACTTCATAGCTTGAAGATTTTAGGTGTGAAACAATAAGGAATATGATAGCTTTTGCTATTTTCATTTTGAAAAGCGAGTGAGTTTGAACAGTTTCCAGACTCCGAATCCGAGCAGGATGATGAATGCCCATTTGCCGAATGCAAGGAAGAATCTGTTTGGCCCGGAAAGAGGTTTTACGACTTCCACGGTCTCCCTTACTATCTTGTCCACATAGACGAGCGAGTCTCGATAAACAACCTTCGTTTCGACCGGTACGGGCTCTTTGACAGGCTTTGTAGCGAGTGAGTGGACCAGAACTCCATCATTGACAATGGCCTCGGATTTGGCATATCTGTTCTCCAGCACGGACATCGTGTCAAGAGTCTGGACTTTCTCCACGATGACCGGCAGTTCAAGATAGACGGTATCTTTCCGGAAGACCGTTTCAGTGCGGACTTCCACTCGTGTGTTCTCTGAAGGTGTGACCTGCCTAGCGGAAGCGCAGGCCACACACAGCAGGGAAGCGAGGATGATGGTGAAGTTTCTCATAGGTTGTTATGCTTCTGTAGTGGTTACTTTTCTTGGAACATAGCAGATGAATCCGCAGTACTGGGATAAATGCCAGGAGTAAGTCGGATTGATGATTTCTACGGTGAACACGTTGTTCCGAATCTCAAAGCGGAACATCTTGGTTCCAACAGACGGAGAAACGGCCTGGTCATCCATAATAATTCCGTCGAAGTCTTCAATCTCCGGCAGATCCTTGATTCTGAACGAAACCTTTGTCTCTGCGTCAGTCTGCTCGATGCTGGAGAATGTGATGGCCATAAACACCCAATCATCGGTGAAGGTCCAATAGCTCTGGTAGGTGCTGATGTTGCCGACCTTATCCAGAAGTGTGATATAATGCCACTTGAGTACTCCAACGCTGCCTTTGACATTCCTCGGAACGAATGAATTTGAAAATACCAGGGTGATCGTCTCGTTGTCATCCCAGGCGGTCACCTTCTCCACGGCTATGGTGTTCTTGTCCTTTATCCACGCCTTGATGGCCGTGCCGTTCTTCTCACCGTTGAGAGTCCCGAACATCAGCATTCCGGTGATGGCACTTTTCTCGATAGGCAGGTCCGGGACATATATTTCAAGCTGTGAAACTGCCTGATATGCGGCATTTGATGGGTCGAAAGTGACTTCTGAATTGAGTATCAGATAATTCTCTTCAATGAAAGCCTGAAAGCGGATATCCCCGGCTCCGAAATTGTTTCCTGTTGCTGTTATAGTAGTCATAGTCTCTATCTCATTATAGGGTTTGAGCCGAATACTTCACTCTTCTTGTCATACCCACCGGCCCTGTGGGAGAATGACA
>JBJEBJ010000044.1:0-53737 GCA_051869955.1 Candidatus Cryptobacteroides sp. | reverse complement strand
GGCGCGTTGATTTGTTCCGGAAGATTATGCAACTTTTATGAAAAATGTGTAATTTTGAGTCATGAAACGTTTTTGCCAAACATTGACGATTCCGGATGACCCGGAATTGATCAGGAAATATGTGCAGGCCCATTCCGAGGTGTGGCCTGAAATAATTGAAGGCCAGCATGAAGTGGGCATTCTGTCAATGCAGATATATGCGAAGGGGAATGTTCTTTTCATGATAGTGGACACGTGTGACGATTTCGACTGGGAACGGGATATGGAGCGTCTTTCGCGTCTTCCCCGGCAGGCGGAATGGGAGGCTTATGTGAGCCGTTTCCAGGGATGTGACCCGGATGCTCCTTCTTCTGCGAAATGGAATATGATGGAACGGATATTCGATTCTGAGGACTGAAGTTTTGGGAGGACAATGTCAGATGAGTGCCAGGAAAGTATTTGTCAGCGGTTGCTATGACCTTCTTCATAGCGGGCATGTGGAGTTCTTCAAGCAGGCTTCACGTTTCGGGGATGTGTATGTCGGAATCGGTTCCGATGCCACTTATATAGAATACAAGCACAGGAAGCCGATGTTCCCGCAGGAGGAGAGGCTTTTCATGGTGAAGAGCATCAGGTATGTGAAGGATGCGTTCATCAATGCGGGAAGCGGTGTCCTGGATTTCATTCCTACTCTTGATATAGTGAGACCGGACGTTTTCGTGGTCAATGCAGAAGGTGGCAGCGAGGACAAGCGCAGGATTTGTGCTGAGCGTGGAATTGAGTATGTGGAGCTGCAGCGGACGCCTCATGAGGGGCTTCAGGCGAGGAGTTCTTCGTCTCTCAAGGCGGCTCTCGGGGAGAATGATTCCTCGGCGTCTTCAGCGGAGGGCATTCCGACGAGGCTCGATCTGGCAGGAACATGGATTGACCAGCCTTATGTGAGCGTGCATCATCCGGGATGGGCCATCACCATTTCCCTGGAACCGACATTCGAGGTGAGGGACCGCTGCGGGCTGTCCACATCGACCCGCAAGATGATCCAGAAGATATGGCCTGTGAAGCTTCCGAAGATGGATCCGGAGATGCTGGCGCGTCTCGTTTTCTGCTTCGAGAATAATCCGGAGCGGGAGGACGGGCATATTTCAGGGGCGCAGGATTCCATAGGAATATGCGTCCCGGGGCTTGTGCGTCATTATTATGACAATAATTTCTGGCCCCAAGAAGATAGAGAATACGGTGGACGAGATGACGCTGCGTTTTCTCGAAGGGCATCTGGTCCTGGTCCCGATGGAGCCGAGACGTCCGAGCTGCAGTGTGGTCGAGGGCAAGGACATTACTCCAGCCAAGGTGGCTGCTCTCGCTGATGCTGCGGACAGGTGTTGGGATGCCATCCTGAGGCATGACCTTGAAGCATTCGCGGAGTCATATTCCGATTCGTTCAACGCGCAGACTTCCATGTTCCCGGGCATGATAACGCCGTCAGTTAACGGTGTCCTGTGTCCGGAATCCAGCATTCAGCCATACATTGACAGTTACGGTTCCATGCCGGATGTTCTCGCATGGAAAGTATCAGGTGCCGGCGGAGGTGGATATCTCGCCCTTGTGGTTCGTGATGTCCCGTCATTCATGTCCGCCCATCCGGAAGCAATCGAACTGCATATCAGGAGGCAGTAATGACGGCGAGACGTCAGTCTGCGAAAATGCTGATATCGTTTATGGTGGCGAATGCCAGGGTGATGACGAGTATGGCGCAGGCGAAGAGAAGGCAGTACATGATGTTTATGAACATTGCCTTGCAGAATAGTTTTGCTATTCTTCCGATCCATAGCCTGACGTGCTGGAGAAATCCTGTTACCTCTTTTTCCGGATGACGGTCACCGTATACCCTGTGCATTGCTGCCATCAGGTATGCCGTGGCAATGAAGAATACCAGTTCGTCCATGTCCCAGCTTACGTCTCCGATCAGGAGGGAAATGCCGGAATAGACGAGAATCAGGATCTCGAGGAATGCTGCGTAATGCAGGGTGAATACGAAATGCGTTATGTAGGACCTGTGTCTGCGGATGTTGCAGAGCTGGACCAAAAGTGCTGCCAATGGGGTAAGGAGCAGGATTGCTATCGGAAGGTAAACCTTGAATGCGTCAAGCATTTTCCCGGCCATCACTGAATCGCTTTCGTCGGTGATGCCCACGTGGAATCCGGTGGTCAGGGCGAATACCGCAACTACCACGACGAGCAGGAACATGTTCATTTTCAGTGGATGGACGTATGAATTGATTTTCCCGTCGAGGAATTCATTCGTGAGGAATCCCGGCCTGCGGAACAGTTGCCAGGCCGTGGGCAGAATCTTGCGGTCGAGCTGCCAGGCGTTGGAGAAGTATTCGGCAATGAAGCTGCCGAATGAGTTGTTGAGGTCCCATGCCTGTTGTCCGCAATGGTGGCAATATGGGCCCTGGAGTTCCGTGCCGCAGTTTTTGCAATATCTGTAAGGGACGGCATCCCGGCGGCGCTGCTTCCTTAGCCGCCGCATTTCGATGAGCCGTTCCACTTTCTTTCTTCTGCCGGATATCCGTTCCAGCAATCTGTCAAATGCTTTCATGCGGCAAAAATAATCCTTTTACCTCTTATATACAACAGCGAGGATAGGGTTTGAGGAGGACTCCGTTCGCTTCGCTCACTTCGGACCCTCCCAACGTTTCCTGCGTGGTCTTTGACCACTTGTCTCCGTCGGGAACCCTCCTTCCTCAAACCCCCTAACCCCCTTTCAAGGGGGCAATCGGCGCTTCGTGCACGCCATCAGCACAAGGCTGGCGCTTCGTTGTTCTACGCGCGGCGTCTGATGACGCCTTGATCAAACAACGCAGCGGTAAGCCCCTGAAAGACCTGCCGCTGCGCTATGAGTAGTAGAAAATCTCTAAGAGATTACTTCTTGAAGTATCTGTTGTAAAGACCCTGGAATCCGGCGCCGTGACGAGCCTCATCCTTCGCCATCTCATGAACAGTGTCATGAACAGCGTCATAATTCAGCTCCTTCGCCCTCTTCGCGATAGCAAGCTTGCCCTCGCATGCACCGGCCTCAGCCTCAATCCTCTTCTCAAGATTAGTCTTGGTATCCCATACCACATCACCGAGAAGCTCAGCGAACTTCGAAGCGTGCTCTGCCTCCTCGAATGCATACCTCTTGAAAGCCTCGGCAATCTCAGGATAACCCTCACGGTCAGCCTGGCGGCTCATCGCCAGATACATGCCGACTTCGCAGCACTCACCGTTGAAATGAGCCTCAAGACCCTCATGTACTTCCTTGTCGCAATCCTTTGCAACACCGATCACGTGCTCGCAAGCCCAGCTCTTTGGACCTTCTTCAGCAACTTCTGCAAATTTGTCAGCCTTGGCATGACAAACAGGGCACTCTGCCGGAGCGCTTTCGCCTTCGTAAACGTATCCGCATACGAGACATCTGAATTTCTTCTTCATGATAAATCTCCTTTAATTATTGAATTGTCAATTACTTACTGCTTGGACAGTATTTTTAATCATTCCAATGAATGCAAATATAGCAATCTTCGCGGAATAATCCATCAAATCTGATACCAACTGACGGGGCACGGGATTTGGAGCCGGAACAATTCAACACTAAACTCGCAGAACATGGTACATGACAGCACATTGCGCAGACTTGCCGCCGGGATGGCGGTACTCGCACTTCTCATTATCCCTCAGCAGATTGCATCAGCATGCACAGGAATCTCATTCACGGCATCCGACGGCAGCCGGGTACTGGCCCGATCCATAGAATGGGCGGCAGGCCGGCTCGACAGCAGATATGTCATAGTCCCGAGGGGCCATGAATTCAAGTCCCTGACCCCTGACGGAAACGGCGGGATGGAATTCAAGGCCCGGTACGGCTTCGCAGGAGTCCGGGTTATGTCGGATGACATTGTCGTTGAGGGAGTTAACGAGAAAGGCCTCAGCGCAGGACTCTTCTTCTTCCCGGGATACGGTTCTTATGCGGAATTTGACCCTTCATCCCGTGCTACCACATTGTCAGACTTCCAGCTCACTTCATGGGCACTTGCATCGTTCTCCACTGTGGATGAATTCATTGCGGCATTGCCGAAGGTCCATATCGTCGGACTTGACAGAAATGTCGGGGCAGTACACTGGAGATTCGCTGACAGGACCGGGCGCCAGATTGTCATGGAAATTACCGGCGGAGAAGTCAACATATATGACAATCCGGTCGGTGTCCTGACCAATGCCCCGGGATTCCAGTGGCATCTCACCAATCTCGGCAACTACATGAATCTCATGCCGGCAGGAGCGGACGGCAAGGTATGGGACGGAATCTCAGGCACATATCAGGTCAAGGCCCTCAGCGGCGGTTCCGGGATGCTCGGGCTTCCGGGAGACCACACGTCCCCGTCCAGATTCGTCAGGGTGGCCGTATATAAATCCACCGCCCCGGTACCGGAAAATGCCAGGGCGGCAATGCTCCAGTCATTCAAGATATTGGAAGCAATGGTGATTCCGGTCGGGGCAGTCGTGGACATCAATGCGGATGCCGACCGCTCCACTGACATGCTTACCTCCACCCAGTTCACCACCTGCACCGATATTGACGGCCTGAAACTGTACTACCGGACGATGGACAATTCCCGAATCCGCTGCATCGACCTGAATGACATTGACTTTGCCCGGGTGAAATATCTTTCCGCCCCTCTCGACAGGGAAATAGAGACGGTCGAGATGATAAAAATAAAATAGCCGGAATGTAAAGCCTGAATATATTTTGTATTTTTGCGAAGATAAAGAACATCTCATGAAACCTTTTCTTCGCCAGGTCGCAGAATACTATTACGGCTCCGGAACAGATTTGTCCCGGACATGCTTCATTTTCCCGAACCGCCGTTCGATGGTCTTCTTCAGGAAGCATCTGGCCGACACCGTCAGGGATGACGTCCGCGCAGTCCCTGTGACGGCACCGGAAATGCTGACAATGAACGACTTCTTCTACAGGGTCAGCGGCATGTCCCCGGCCGGCAGGGTGAACCTCCTGCTCGAACTTTACGAATGCTACAGGAAACTCTATAGCCAGGCAGAGCCGATTGACGATTTCATTTTCTGGGGAGATGTCATCCTCGGGGATTTCGACGACGTCGACAAATATCTCGCAGACCCGAGGCCGTTGTTCACCAATGTGGCCGAGTTCAAGTCATTCGACATGATACCCGACCTGAGCGAGACACAACGCAGGGCTTTGGAGAATTTCATGACCCATTTCCGGGACGGGGACAGGCTGAAGGTGGACCTGCATTCCGACAATCCGGCCGTCAAGGAGCGTTTCGTACGGATATGGGACATAATGTATCCTCTCTATGTGAATTTCAATGACTCCCTGCGTTCCAAAGGAATGGCATACGAGGGCATGGTTTACAGGACTTTCGCAGAAAGATTGAAGAGTGAAAGCGCCACGGACATCCTTTCCGGCGCATTCCCGCATACGGATCTTTTCGTGTTTACCGGACTCAATGCATTGAACGAGTGTGAGAAAAGGGTCATGAGAAAAATGAGGGACGCCGGCATCGCAGGTTTCTGCTGGGACTATTCCTCGGACATGATCACGGACCGTCTCAACAAGTCTTCCATGTTCATGTCCTCCAACGTCACCGAATTCCCGCAGGCTTTCGAACCGGACGGAGGTCTCCGGGAAATGCGGCCGGAGATAAGGGTGCTGAGCGTTCCGTCCTCCACCGGACAGGCAAAATATGTCCCGGAGATTCTCAAGGAAATAGCCGCCGCGACCACCGGGGGCAATATGGCTGAAGTGGGCCGTTTAGATGTTCCCGGGGCCGATACGGCAATAGTGATTCCGGACGAGACGATGCTGATGCCGCTTGTGAATACTATTCCGGAGGAAATCTCATCTGTCAATGTCACAATGGGTTACCCTATGTCCGGAAGCGCCGTTTACGGTCTGATGAACGATATAGCATCACTCCAGGTCCATCTCCGGAAAAGGTCTGGTGGATGGACATTCTACCACAAGCAGGTCTGGTCGATTCTTTCTTCCGGCATAATAAGGAGGCTCATGGACGATGACGGCCGGCAGCTCGCCGCGAAAATCAAGTCCGACGCCAAGTATTACATCCCGCAGCAGGATCTCTCCGGGGTCTGGCCTTTCGACCTGATATTCCAGCCCGTCCTGACCGACCCGAACGAGCGTTCTGCAACGGCGGTGCGCAGCATGCAGGACTATCAGATCCGGATATTGTCCGGAATAGGGGAGCGTCTCGCGGACTGCCCGGACATGGCCCTCGAAACACATTTTGCCAAGGAATACTATCAGTCAGTCAACCGGTTGAGATCCCTGGAACTGGAAATGCTTCCGGTAACGTATATACGTCTCCTCCAGCAGCTTGTGGGCTCCGTTTCGGTTCCGTTCAAGGGAGAGCCTCTGAAAGGATTGCAGATAATGGGTCCTCTCGAGACAAGGTCCCTGGATTTCTCCAACCTGATTGTCCTTTCCTGCAACGAAGGCGTTTTCCCGAGCCGTAATGTCAGCTCGTCTTTCATTCCTCCGGAACTGAGGAAAGGCTTCGGACTTCCAACGTACGAGAACCAGGACGCTGTATGGGCATATTATTTCTTCAGGATGATCCAGCGCCCTGCCCGTGTCTGGCTGCTTTACGATTCGAGGACCGAGGGACTCAAGTCCGGGGAGGAGAGCCGTTATATTAAACAGCTTGAATATCAATATCGTTATCCCAGCCTGTCGAGGACAGTGGTGCGTAACGGAATCAATATCCCGGACTCGTCCAAGCCTATTCCGAAGACTGCTGAAGATCTGGAGCGTATCAGGACAATGGTCTATTCCGCGTCTTCTCTCCAGAACTGGCTGGCCTGTCCTGCCAAATTCTATTATTCGTCAGTCCGCAGGCTTGCTCCTGAAAGCGAGGTGGCCGAGTCTCTCGACAGCGGGATGATAGGCAATGTGTTCCATGATACGATGTATGCCCTGTACACGGGAGGGGAGGCACTTGCTCCGGATTTCGAGATGACCCGCGAGAACATTGTCGCAAATGTCAAGTCTCCCCTGAAAGAAATCAGGGAGGATTACATTGTCTCCCTGCTGAAGGATTTCTCGCCTGTCCGGGCGAAGATCAGGGCTCTTGTCTGCCGGGAACTGAACAGTGACGAGGTGACCGGCAGGAATCTGGTCGTGGAGGATGTCATCTGCCAATATGTGCGCAAGACTCTGGCAAAGGACCTGGAACTTGTCCGCAGGAGTGCCTCCGGTGCCATCCGGATACTCGGACTGGAGATGGAAAAGTACTGGAAATTCGGGGATTACCGTTTCAAGGGATATATTGACAGGATGGACAGCATTGAACCGGGTACGGTCCGCATCGTGGATTACAAGACCGGCAAGGTGGGGGAGGAAGAGGTCATGATAGACGCTTCCAATGCAGGAAAGGTTGCTGATGCCCTTTTTGCCCCGGTGTCGAAGAACCGTCCGAAAATCGCCCTGCAGCTATTCCTCTATGACAAGTTCGTGGAAAAGGAGACTGCCGGGATGAAGGTGGAGAACGTCCTCTATCCGGTCCCTAAATTGTTCACTTCGGACATCCTGTCATCAGAGGAATGCAAGGAATTCAACGAAATCGTCCAAGGACGGCTTGAGGGCGTTTTCAGGGATATTTCAGACCCTGGCAGCGGCTTTGCAATGACTGAGGACACTTCCGTATGCAAATACTGCGATTTCCGTAAAATATGCGGAAGATAAATATTGAAACAGCTCAAGTCAATCAGGAATGATAAACATAGTCAAGGCTTCAGCGGGCTCGGGAAAGACATTCAGCCTCGCGAGGGAATACATAATGCGGCTTTTCGTCAGGGACGGGGATCAATATTCCTACCGTCACATTCTCGCGGTCACCTTCACCAACAAGGCTACCGACGAGATGAAACGGCGTATCCTGAAGGAACTGTTCATACTGGCATCTTCTCCCGGGAAATCGATGTATCTCGGGGACCTCATGAAATACCGTCCGGATCTCTCCGTGGAGGATATTTCCGCGATGAGCCGGAGATTTCTCTGCAATATTCTGAATGACTACGGTGCATTTTCGGTGAGTACCATAGACCGATTCTTCCAGCGGACCCTGAAGGCTTTCTCACGGGAGATTGGGCAGTTTGCGTCCTATCAGGTGGAGCTGGACAAGCAGTCTCTCGTCAGGGAGAGCGTGGACAGGATACTGGATTCCTTGACCGAAGATGATTCCGGACTGCTTGACTGGCTTACCGGAAGCGTCAGGGAACAGCTTATGCAGGACGGTAGGTTTTCGCTTGAGGATCAGCTATATACGACTGCGGAGGCATTGATGGACGAGGAGCACCGGGAACTCGTTGCCGGGCTCGGTCTTGATGAGGAATCCCTGCATTCGCGGGAAAGCCTCAAGGTCATGCGGGACGGTTGTTCTGCTGTCATGAGAGGATTCGTGGACAGGACCAGGAAGGCAGCTCAATCGGTGGTGGACGTGCTCGATAATGCCGGGGTGTCGCCGCAGCAGTTTACGAGAAAATTCATGACGAAGATATTGCCGTACACTGAGCTCAGGGATAATGACATAGTTCATGCTCCTACGGCTTCGTTCATGGCCAATTCCGCCGATTCTTCGAAATGGTTTCCTAAAGCCGCTGCAAAGACTCTCCTGCCTCAAGTCGAGACCGCCCTCCAGGGCCCTCTTGAGGAATTCACGGGGCTGTTCGGCCAGCCTTTCAAAGTGTACAATACTGCATTGATTCTCAGGCGGCAGATGTATTCGCTCGGTATTTCCGCGGAACTGAACACTTCATTCAGGGAATTGCTGAAAGAGAAAAATGTGCTCAGCCTGGACGATTCCAATACCATATTGAAAGGAATCATCGACGGGAGCGACGCGCCGTTCATATATGAGAAGACAGGTGTGCGTTTTGACAGTTTCCTCCTCGACGAGTTCCAGGATACGTCCAATATCCAGTGGGAGAATTTACGCCCGCTGCTGTCGGAGAGCAATTCGAGAGGCAATGCCAATCTCATAGTGGGAGATGTGAAGCAGAGTATCTACAGGTGGCGCAATTCCGATTGGAACCTGTTGAATACCAGGCTGAAGGAGGAGTTTCCGGATTCTTCGGAATCGGTCCTGGATTCGAACTGGAGAAGTGTCCGCAACGTGGTGTCCTTCAACAATTCATTCTACACCTTCGCCGCTGCGGAACTTGACGGCATGTGTGCGGGTGAGGGGCGCATTTCGGGAATATATGCGGACGTGGTCCAGAAAGTGACTGACAAGGGGCCGGAGGACGGCAATGTGGATGTGCTTTTCTGCAATCCTTCAGAGGAGACAGATGTGGAGATTGAGGCCGTCCTGTCCGAAATCAGGCGTCTTGGAGAAAATGGTGCATCATATTCTGACATAGGAATATTGGCCCGGTCGAATGCCGTAGCGGCAGCCGTTGCTTCCACTCTTCTTGCTGCCGGAATACCGGTCATTTCCGATGACTCGCTGACCGTGAAGTCTTCACCGGCAGTGCGGCGCCTGACGGCCCTTCTTTCCTATGCTGACAATCCCGGGGATACTTTGAATTCGTACATGGCAGGTTCTCTCGGCATCGAACCTCCGGAGGAATATCATTCGATTGTGGACCTGTGCGAGTATTTCCTCAGGTGCATGGATGCGGTTCCGGAATCTTCCCTGACAGGAGAGATACCTTATATCCAGGCATTTATGGACATTGTCCAGGACTGGACCGGGGTCAACGGCAATTCTCTTCCGGCTTTCCTGTCATATTGGGATACAGTGGATCCGAAGATAAGTTCCCCGGACGGGTCCGATGCCGTGAAGGTGATGACAATCCACAAGTCCAAAGGACTGGATTTCAATTATGTGATATTTCCTTATGCGGAGAAGGTCACGCTCTACAAGGCTGATTCGCACTGGTGCCGTCCGGATGTTGGCGGGACTGAACTTGAATCCTGTGCTACAGGTATTTACAGGGTTATATTGTCCTCCGGAGCTGCTGATTCACTCTTCTCTGCTTCGTATGACAACGAGAGATTGATGCAGATCGTGGATTCCCTGAATACGTTCTATGTCGCCACGACAAGGGCGCGTAAGGGAATGACTGTCATTGCGGCCATGCCTTCGGCCAAATTCAGGGAATATGCGGATTCAATGCTTGAAGGGGAGCAGGCTGCATTCCAGTTCGGGGATTTGTCCCAGATTCTCTATCTGTACCTCAGGCTTCCTTCTTCAGGTTCGGATTTCAGGACCGTTCCTGCGGAAGATGGCTCTGTGCTGCGTTTCCGGCTCGGCTCCCCGTATCCGTTCAAGGGAGAAGGAAATAAATTGCCTGACGGTGTGACTGCCGGGGAATATTATTCGTGGCCGACGGGCTCGAGGCTTGAGTTCAGCCCTGAGTCAGGGGACTTTTTCCGCCGTCCGGAAGAGGGGCTTTCCATGCGGACCAGGGGAATTGTCCTGCATGACATATTGTCCCGCGTCGTGCGCCCGTCAGATCTGGTTTCTGCTGTTGAGGCCAGTGTGCTCGACGGCTCGCTTGAGGAAGGGGAGAGGCCGGCTGTGGTGGATCTTCTTTCGGCCAGAATCGGGTCGGTTTCCGAAAGGGGATGGTTCCCGGAGGATGTCTCCAAAGTACGCAATGAGACTACCATAATCGACTCTGACGGAGAGATTTACAGGCCCGACAGAGTAGTCGTTGACGGAGACTCCGTGAGGATAGTGGACTACAAGTTCGGCCATCCGGCGGCACGTTACAGGGATCAGGTCAGGAATTATGCCAGGCTGTACAGGGACATGGGATTCAGGGATGTCCGGGCATCGCTCTGGTATGTGCATCAGGACAGGGTCGAAGATGTGGAATGATGCGAAAAAATGTTATATTTGTAATTTGAACTGAAATCTACACATATTCTTATGAACGAGAAATACTACGAAGAGAATCCTGTCATCCTGGATTACAATACTGAAAGAGAGAAACTTGCGATGCCTGAATACGGCAGGAACGTGCTCAAGATGGTCGAGGACGTGAAGTCCATTCCTGACAGGGCAAAGCGTACCGAGCAGGCGCGTGCGGTGGTACGGGTGATGGAACTTCTCAACCCGCAGGTGCATTCGGCTGACAATTGGGAGCAGAAACTGTGGGACCATCTCTATATAATGGCCGATTACGAACTCGATGTGGATTCTCCTTATCCTGTTCCTGCCCCTGAGGCCCGCCAAAGCCGTCCGGAGGTGATTCCGCTCAAGAAGAAGCCGATCAAGGCCACCCATTACGGAAGGAATATTGAGAGCATCATTGACCTTATTGCAGGAGAGCCTGACGGAGAGCAGAAGACTGCCATGATCCGCTCGCTTGCCATGTACATGCGCCAGCAATATCTTATATGGAACAAGGACAGCGTGGCTGACGAGACCATTTTCAATGATATCGAGAAGCTCTCGGACTATCGTATCCGTGTCCCGGAAGGCCTTGCACTCTCGCGTATCTCGTCGGATTCCAATTTCTCCCGTCCGGGCATGACCATTGATTTCGCCACCGTCCGCAAGCAGGGCGGCCAGCAGAAAAGGAATTTCGGAAGGAAGGGAAACAAAAGGTAGCAAGAGAAAATACAATTTCAGATGAAATCGAAACTGTCAGAGATAAAGAAGTCGGCTGATTCCGGCAGATGGACGCCTGTGCGCAGGTTCGTGGGGCTTGCCCTCGCGGTTTTCGCACTGCTGGCGCTGGTCGGATGTATCTCATACCTGTTCTCATGGAGGCAGGACCAGAGTTCATTGACTGACCCTGCGCTGTTCGGCACTGATGTCGAGGTATCCAACAAGGGAAGCAAGATGGGACTGAGCATCGCATCCCTGCTGGTAGGCAGGTGGTTCGGTCTCGGGGCTTTTGCCGTGGTGTTCGCCATGGCGGTGCTTGCGGCAAGACTTTTTTTCGGGAAGCAGCGTTTCTCCGTGATAAGGATGGTCCTGCTGTCCGTTACAGGGGCCGTGCTGCTCTCGTTCATTCTGGCGTATTTTTCGATTTTGACCGGAATGGAGAACAGTTTCGGAGGAGGTCTCGGCGGAGAATGCGGTGCCCATGCGGTTCTGCTGATAGAGAATATGGTGGGCGGATTGGTGACATTCTTCGTGCTCCTGTTCCTGTGTGCGGTGTGGCTCTATTTCTCAAGTGCCTCATTCTCACGTTGGTTCAATGCACTTGGCACGTCTTCTCCGGACAATGCCAAGCCGGAAAAGAAGAAGAGGAAATCCTTTACATGGGCTGAGGACGGGGTCGGCGCGTCGCAATCTTCTGATGTGGAGCCTTCCGAAGAGACTGCTGGATCTGACACTCTTCCTGAAGATCCGGTTCCGGCCGTGGACATGGACGTGCCGGAAGAAGTACCGTCATTGCCTGACGTGAAACCGGTTCTTCCGGGCAATACCACGCAACTGGCTGCCCGTGAGCAGTCTGCTGCATTGACCGGTCCTGTTTCCGCCGGAGATACTGCACCGTCCGGTGACCTGCAGGTCGAGGTCGGGCAGGAACTTTCATTGGACGTGCAGGAAGACCTTCCGCGGATTGATGTCAGGGAGGAACTTGAGAATTATACATTCCCTTCACTTGAGATCCTGGGAGATTACCAGAGTTCCATCCACAAGGTTTCCGAGCAGGAGCTCAAGAGGAACAATTATATCATCAGGGCCACTCTCCAGACCTACAAGGTCGGGGTGGAGAATGTCGTGGCCGTGGTGGGTCCTACGGTGACTCTGTACAAGGTATATCCGTCGAGCGGAGTGAAGATTGCTTCGATCCGGAACCTGTACAATGAGCTTGCCATGGCGCTGAATGCCAAGGGTGTACGAATCGTGATGCTCTCCGATTCAGTCGGGCTTGAGGTGCCTAATGACAATCCGTCGATTGTGCCTCTGCGCGCCCTGCTGAATGATGATGCGTTCCGTGAGAGCAAGGCTGAACTGCCGGTGGCAATAGGCGTGACCATTACCCAGAAGGTGAAGGTGTTCGATCTGGCCGATGCTCCTCATCTGCTGATATCCGGAGCGACCAAGCAGGGTAAGTCCGTGGGCCTCAATGTGCTCATCGCTTCTCTCCTGTATTCCAAGCATCCTTCAGAGCTCAAGTTCGTGTTCATTGACCCGAAAATGGTGGAGTTTACGGCTTATTCCAGCCTACTGCACCATTATCTTGCGGTAATGCCGGACGCTGCGAGCGAGCAGGATGAAATGGCCAATGCCATTGTCAAGAAAGCTCCTCAGGCTGAGGCGATTCTGCGTTCTCTCTGTATTGAGATGGACCAGAGGTATGAATTGCTCAGCAAGGCCTCGGTGAACAACATCAAACTTTACAATGACAAATATCGTGACCGTCATCTGCTTCCGACCGAGGGACACAGGTATCTGCCATATATCGTCACGATAATCGATGAGTATGCCGACCTGACGATGTCCGGAGGTGCCGGAGGAGAGGGACGCAATCTGTCCCGCAGCATAACGCATTCCATCATCAGGCTCGCGCAGAAGGGCCGTGCTGCCGGTATCCATATTGTTCTTGCCACCCAGAGGCCGTCTGTTGATATCATTACGGGTATCATCAAGACCAATTTCCCGACGCGAATTGCGTTCAGGGTATCCCAGATGCAGGATTCGAGGACCATTCTCGATGCACCGGGAGCCGAAAAGCTCATCGGAAAGGGAGACATGCTCTATTATGCAGGAGTTGACATGGAAAGGATGCAGTGTGCATGGATCAGCAATGACGAAATCAATACTCTTACCAGGTCCATAGGCTCCCAGACAGGATACAAGAAGAGTTACAACACTCCGTATTACCTTCCGCCTGCCGACGAGAATTCCGCTGAAGAGGGGTCTGCAATGATTGACATGAAGAATCTTGACGAACGCTTCGAGGAGGCTGCAAGAATGGTCGTTACCACCCAGAGGGGTTCGACTTCCGACCTTCAGCGCAAGCTTGGTATGGGTTATGCAAAGGCAGGAAGGGTAATGGACCAGCTTGAAGCAGCGGGAATAGTAGGGCCGCAGGAAGGCTCCAAACCGAGACAGGTTCTCGTGCCTGACCTGAATACTCTTGATTCGATACTCGCGGCTTACATGAAAGGCGGTTCCGAATAACGGTTATGAGAAATGTTTTTTTGATATCTGTCCTGTCCCTGTTTGCGTGCCTGCAGGCTGAGGGTCAGGACATTATTAAGAGATTTTCTGAGGCGGTCGCGTCCCATTGTGTGGAGGTGGCGTATTCCTATGATGCGGTCTCAGGTGTCGCTGTCTCGGGAACAGGCACGCTCAGGCTTCAGGGCAGTTCTTTCCTGATGAAAGGAGACGGGCTGGAAATCTGGTGTGACGGTGTGACGAGATGGACTCTCGACAGGGAGGCCGGGGAAATGGTTGTGGAAAGCGTCGAGGACAATGTTGCAGGCGTTGCCGCTGCCGACCCTGCCGTCATTCTTACCTCACTTGATACTCATTTTACAATCGGCTCTGTGACAAAGGTTTCCGGAGGTCTTACTAAGGTGGATTTCAATCCGGAATCAGGCGTTCTCGGGATTTCTTCTCTTTCTGTATGGCTTGCGGACGGGGAGGCTCCAGTCCTGTCAAGGGCCGTCATGGTACTCGGAGACGGCACGAGGACGGAACTTTCGTTCAGTTCCATGAAGTATCTCGCAAAGGTTTCTCCGGAAGAATTCTCATTCGACATGAAGACTGCCGGCAAGTCATGGGTGATTACTGACCTGCGATAGAGAATCCTTCGGAAGCCCATTCTCGCATATTTCCCTCTTCGTCAGAATAAATCAGGTATCCTGCCAGCCGGCCGGCATTTTCCGTGATGAACTTTTTTGCGGCATCCAGTCCTATGACCATGCAATAGGTCGCATAAGCGTCGGCTTCCATTGCCGTAGGGGCGGTAATGGTGGCGCTCAGGAGGTTATGCTGCACAGGGTATCCTGTTCTCGGGTCGATTGTGTGTGAATATTTTTGTCCGTCACGAACATAGAATTTCCTGTAATTCCCGGAGGTGACTATTCCGCATGGGCCGGAAGGGGATTCCCATATCCCGTCAAGATTCTGACCCGGTTTGTCGTTGCCGTCGAGCGGTCTGTCTATCCCGACTCTCCACGGTCGTCCTTCGGGATTGACTCCGTCACAGAAGATTTCCCCGATGTCCACGAGCATGTCCTTGACCCCAAGCCCGTAGAGGTAGCTCGCTACTATGTCGCAGCTGTATCCCTGTGCTATTGCATTGAAATTCAATACTGGCAGCATTGGATTTGGCATATTTGCATCATTGCCGCAATTTCTGTTTCCTGCATTTGTTTCCAAAAGACCGGCAGCATTGATGCGACCGTTGTGCGCTGCCTGTTTCATGTCTTTCTTCAGCCTGCCCATCCCGCAGCCTGCGGCGGTTTCACTGACCTTGTCCGGGGACGGCATCGAGTCGGTGGTGAATCCGAATCCCCAGATGTCGAACAGAGGTCCTGCAGCCACATCCAATGCCCCTCCGGTCTCTTCGTAAAAGGCTGCTGCCCTGCCGTATATCTCGTCGAGCATCCCTCCCGGGGTGAATTCTATGGTGTCCCCGGAGTTGAATCTGCTCAGAAGGGAACCCTTGTTGTATCCGGAAAGAGTGTTGTCTATCATCTCGAGGAGCGAATCCACTGCGGAACGTACCTCTTCTGGACTTTTGCGGATTCTTCCGTCCTTTCCGAGTGTATTGTATTTGACCGAGTATGTCCCTCCCTGGGCGTATCCCTGGATGATTACGTAACGGTCATGCGGCCCGCAGGAGGACAGCATTGCCGTCAGGAAGAGGCATAATGCAGAAGTCTTGTTGATCATTGGCAAAGTATTTGTACAAATGTACGGGTTTTTGTGGAAAAATAACGATATTTGTACCAATATACTTATTAGTAAAAATGGATTGTAGAAGAATGTTGCTCCTTGCCGGAGCTGTTTTGTCAGGTTGGATGGTAATGTCCTGTCATAAAGGCGATGATGATACCACGGTTTCCAATTCGTTTACTGGTACTCTGGATTTTACGATACCGGCCTATGTGCTGCCGGGTGACATTGTCGAGGCGGAACCGCGCGGACTGGCCAAGGATACGGTTGACAAGGGATATTACTGGACGGTGACTCCTATCTATTCGTGGAAGGATACGACAAGATATGTCGGGGACGACCCGTCTGTCACTGGCCGTTATTCTTTCGAGGTGCCTGACACTCTCGGGACTCTGACAGTGAGCTGCGTGGCATTTGCTCCGGGCTATTATACATCCAGCGTCTCCTATTATTGCGAGGTGGTCAATCCTGCTTTCGGGAAGACCCTCACAAGTGACGAAGTATCAGAAGATATGCCTTATGAAGAGGACGGCAGGGACGGGAAATTCTATTATTACCGGACCATAGGCAGCAGGGACTGGTTCGTCAGGAATCTGAGTTATGGCGGAGCCGGTATTTCTTTCTATGACTGTCCTGCATTGGACGATATCTACGGACGTTATTATACTTGGGATGAGGCAGTTGAGGCTTGTCCTGAAGGATGGAGGCTTCCTGGGGAAGAGGATTGGTATGATCTTGCAAAAGCGGCGGGATATATCGGAGATGCCCCGCAGCTGGATTATCTCGGGATTGCCGGCAATCTCATGGTGAATGCGTATTTCAACGGCAGCAGGATGTGGGAGTATTGGCCGGCCGTAAAGATAACGAATCGTTCCGGTTTCTCATCCATTCCTACAGGATATTGCACCGGAGAGTCTTCCGGCAACTCTTTCTATGGAAGTCTGACCTATGCGGTGTATTGGTCGTCCGAGAGCGTTGCCATTCCGGATGATGACGAAGAGCAGGGCTTGTACCGCATGATATATGTCGAGAAGCCTGACCTTATGGCCGGATCCGCCCATAAGACCGGATTCTGCGCTTCGGTCCGCTGTGTGAGGGATGCCTCTTAATGAATGATTGATGAATGATTGAACCTAAGATTTTATTTGATATGAAGAAAGGACTTATCGGACTGCTAATTGCTGCAGCCGTCATCCTCGGACTGTTTGTCTGGGTGAAGAACACTTACAATGGACTTGTGACCGCTGATGAAGGCGTCAAGGCCGCATGGTCCCAGGTGGAGAACGTATATCAGCGCAGGGCTGACCTCATTCCGAATCTCGTGGCTACGGTGAAAGGATATGCCGCACATGAGAGCTCGACTCTCGAGGCGGTAATCGAGGCAAGGGCCAAGGCCACCCAGGTCACGGTCGATCCTGACAAACTCACTGAGGAGAATATTGCCGCATTCCAGTCTGCCCAGGGTGAGCTCGGAAATGCCATAGGACGTCTTCTCGTGTCAGTGGAGCAGTATCCGGACCTCAAGGCGAACCAGAATTTCCTCGAACTCCAGGCCCAGCTTGAAGGCACGGAGAACAGGATTGCAGTGGAGCGTCAGAAGTTCAATGACACTGCCAAGGCCTACAACACCCAGGTCCGCAGTTTCCCTGCCAATATCATCGCATCAATGTTCAATTTCGAGCAGAAAGGTTATTTCAAGGCTGCCGAGGGCGCACAGACCGCCCCTAAGGTAGAATTCTGAAATGAGGCTCAGGCATTCCATAATGTCTTTTCTGGTGCAGGCCGTCCTGGTCTGCATCCCGGCTTCTGTTACCTGTTTTGCAGGAGTGCCTGCAAGGCCGGAGCCGCAGCGGCTGGTCAATGACATAGCTGGGATATTCTCATCTGTGCAGACGGAATCTCTCGAGCACATTCTGGTCGCTTTCGACGATTCCACTTCGAACCAGATTGTTGTTGTGACTGTCCCGGATCTCGAGGGGTATGAACCGTCTGAGATGGCGGTCAAGATAGGACTCGACTGGGGTGTCGGTTCCAAGGATTTCAACAATGGGATCGTCATTCTGGTAAAGCCCAAGACCCGGTCATCTTCCGGCGCTGTCTCGATACAGGTCGGATACGGTCTCGAGGGTGCCATTCCTGATGCTTATTGCAAGCGGATAATTGAACAGGATATGATTCCTCATTTCCGTGAGGAGGACTATTTCGGAGGGGTGACAGCTGCTGTTGACATTCTCATGGCATTGGCTTCCGGAGAGATATCAGCACCTCGCGGGGAAGACGGGAACGATGCTGCAGAGGCTCTTCTGGCCTTTGCTTTCCTGCTGCTGGTCATGATTATTCTGATAATTGTGTTCCGCAACAAGGGCAAAGGCGGCGGCAACGGCGGCAACCGGTCTTCTCGCGATCCTGATCCGTATATTTTCATAGGACCGGGGTCCGGACATTCTGGAGGATCGTTCGGAGGTTTTTCCGGTGGCGGGTTCTCCGGGGGAGGATTCGGCGGATTCGGAGGAGGTTCGTTCGGGGGCGGTGGCGCTTCCGGAAAGTGGTGATAATCGTAACCGGATGGTTTTCAGATATTTTCCATTTCCTTCAGGAAGACTTCTTCAGCTGACAATGCCCATTCAGGGAATCCTTCGTCACGTCTGAAATCTTTCTCGGCAAAATCCAGGAGCACGCTCAGGTCGAACCGTTCAGACTCGACCGCGGCATTGTATTTCGTGGCATCATAGGCATTGCATTTCTGCTCTATGTGTGACGGGACCATCATCAGAGGTTTACCGAGGTACATTGCCTCGCAGATGGACTCGAAACCGGCAGTTGACGCATATGCCCGGCATCCAGCCATCTGTCGCAGGAACTCCTTGTCATTCAGGTAGTAGAATGAGAGATTACGGTCAATTTCCTTGACCGGGGCTTCTGCCGCATTGTCCCAGAAGAAATGCAGGGGGATGTCCGGATGTGCATTGTGCCAGCTCATTACTTCTTCAGCGAAACCGGCGTTCAGCATGTATCCGAGAATGTAGTCTCCGTCGTGGAATTCAGGGCTTTGCCTGTAGGCGAGGACTTCGGGTCTCAGGAGTGGTGGTACGACTTTGATCTTGCGCTTCGGGTCATCTGGCATTGGCCTGAATGAAAGGGCGAGGATCTTGGATGCGCCGTTGCTGATGGCCTTGCTGAAAAGGTTCAGGGCGATATGCCCCTCGAATCCGGCATATTCCGGTACGCTGAAATCTTCATGCAGGAACAGAAACTGGTGACCGATGCAGATCATCGGGATGTCCCTTGCCCTGAGGTCGTGTGCCACGGTACCGAGAAGCTCGTAGAAATTCACTATCACGTCCGGGGAACAATTCCGTATTTCGTTCTTTATCATTGAGATGGAAGGTACGAGTTTCGGCGAGAAAGCCACATTGAAAAGGATTGTCTTCAATGCGTCCGGTCTCTTGTCGCTCGATGCGGTGACGAAATTCATCGTCTCGAAATATGCTACCGGGGCCTTCACGCCCTCGGTGAAAAATGCCGGCACTGTCCTGGATTCACTTTTCCCGACAAGCATTTTCACGACTTCGTGCCCGTGCGATGTGAGCAGTCTCTCCAATGTCATTGCCTGGGTCAGATGTCCTCTGCCTTCTCCCTGGATGATAAACAGATATCTCATACTCCGACTATGAAATCAGTATATTTTACGATTGACCATTTCCCTCCGGTGTCCTCCACGAGTGCGGTCAGTGACTCCACCCAGTCTCCGGAATTGAGATAATGGATGCCTCCTTTGATAATCTTGTCTTCGGGGTTGTGTATATGCCCGCAGATGATTCCGTCGCAGCCTTTGGCCCTCGCGAAGTCCGAAAGGTCGGACTCGAAGCCTGACAATAGCGAGACGGCTTGTTTGACTTTGTGCTTGATGACTTTCGAGAAGGAATAATAGCCTTTTCCATGACGTACCCTCGCCCTGTTCCAGACGTTGTTGAACCTGAGTAGGAGATTGTATGCCTTGTCCCCGAGTTTGGCTATCCATCTCATCTGTGCAGTTATGCTGTCGAACGCGTGTCCGTGTATGACTACGTACGAATGTCCCTCCTCTTTCAGGATATATTCGTTCACGAACCTTATGTTGAACAGTCTTGAAGGGACGAGAGGGTCGAGGAAGTCATCGTGATTTCCGGATACATAGATGACCTCTGTCCCGTGTTTTTCCATCATCTTCATGATGACCCGGAAAAATGCTGAATGCGAAGTGTTCCATTTGTCATTGGAATTCTTCAGCTGCCAGCCGTCGATTATGTCGCCGTTCATGATGAGCCTGTCGCAGTCCACAGCGCTGAGGAACTCCGACACTTCCCTGACTTTTGAATGAGGCGCGCCAAGGTGAACGTCTGAAATGACAACTGTCTTGTAATGAGGTCTTTCCATGTTCTGTTAAAATTACCTAAAGCCCGAATCCGCGGCCTATGCAGGCATAGGAAAATCCTGCCTCGGCCATAACTTCCGGGTCGTATATGTTTCTTCCGTCAATGACGAGAGGGGTTTTCATAAGGCTTCTGACCTTGTCCCATTGCGGCATCCGGAATTGTTTCCATTCAGTCAGCATCAGCAGGGCGTCCGCGCCTTCAACGGCAGAGTACATGTCATCTGCATAGCGGACCTTGTCACCTATCCTTCTCCTGCATTCGTCCATTGCCACCGGGTCGAAGACTGTCACCTCGCATCCGGCTTTGGTAAGCAGATCAATCGTGACAAGTGAAGTCGCCTCCCTCATGTCGTCTGTCTCGGGCTTGAATGCAAGTCCCCAAAGGGCAATCCTCCGGCCTTTCAGACTGCCATTGAAATATCTGTACAATTTCTTGAATACCAGATGTTTCTGCTCGTCGTTAACTTCCTCTACGGCTTCCAGTACCCTCATGCGGCATCCGTTTTTCTGGGCTGTCCTGATGAGTGCCTTCACGTCTTTAGGGAAACAGCTTCCGCCGTATCCGCATCCCGGATAGAGGAATTTGCTTCCTATCCTGGTGTCGGAACCGATTCCCTGGCGTACCATGTTCACATCAGCGCCCACTTTCTCGCAGAGGTTTGCGATGTCGTTCATGAAACTGATTCTCGTTGCGAGCATCGAGTTCGCAGCGTACTTGATCATTTCGGCTGATGCAATGTCGGTGAATATCACCCTGAAACTCTTGAGCATCAATGGCCTGTATAGTTTGGACATCAGGTCTTTGGCCCTTTCGGAGTCCACTCCCACCACTACTCGGTCAGGGCTCATGAAGTCCTGAATGGCGGATCCTTCCTTGAGGAATTCCGGATTGGACGCCACGTCGAAGGGGATGTCCGCTCCTCTTGCTTCAAGTTCTCCGGCAATGACTTCCCTGACCTTGACGGCAGTGCCCACTGGAACGGTTGACTTGGTCACGAGGAGGACATATTTTTTCATGTTCCTACCTACGGTGCGTGCCACTTCAAGTACATATCTGAGGTCAGCGCTTCCGTCTTCGTCCGGAGGGGTTCCTACGGCACTGAATACGATTTCCACATTGTCAAGACATTCTGCCAGGTCGCATGTGAAATGCAGCCTGCCTTCCCTGACGTTGCGCGCAACCATGTCGTCGAGCTGCGGCTCGTAAATCGGTATTTCTCCGGACCTGAGTCTTTCTATCTTCCTGCTATCCACATCGACGCAGGTCACGTCAGCGCCCATTTCGGCGAAACAGGTGCCGCTTACAAGTCCTACATATCCGGTTCCTACAATTGCAATTCTCATGATTCGTTCCTGTTTATTTGTCAGCGGAGTATTCCTTGATGTTCTGCTCGTCCGCAATCGGACATATGAGCAGGCTGCCATTTTTCTCCGCTATGATATAATCTTTCAAACCTTTGACTATCACCATTTTATTATCTCCTGTATGGACGATGCAGCCTTCGCATTCGATCATCCTGACATCTTCTCCCACGATTCTGTTGCCATTTTCAGAAGGTGTGATATGCTGGCCGGCAGAACTCCAGCTGCCGAGATCAGACCATGCGAGGTCTGCAGAAATCACATATATCGAAGGGGATTTCTCCATCACAGCGTAGTCGATGGATATCTTGTCGCATTGCGGGAAGAGTTCCTCAAGCATTGCCTGCTCGTTTTCTTTTCCGAAGGATTCAGCCATCCTGTCCATCATTCCGGCTATCTGTGGTGCGAATTCCCTCATCTGGGAAACGATGGTGGACACTTTCCATACGAATATGCCCGCGTTCCAGAAATAATTGCCCTCGGCGAGATATTCCTTGGCGGTTTCAAGACATGGCTTCTCCTTGAATGCCTTGACTTTCAATACCTTTTCTTCGTCTGTCCCGGATGAACAGATGTATCCGTATCCGGTCTCGGGCCTATCAGGCTTGATTCCTACGGTGACAATGGCATCGTTTTCTGCAGTGAATGCAAGGGCGGTTTTCATCACTTCGGTGAACTTGTCCTGTTTCATCACTATTGCATCCGACGGTGTCACGACGATGTTTGCGTCCGGGTCCTTCTGCATTATCTTCCAGCAGGCGTATGCAATGCATGGTGCTGTGTTGCGTGGGACCGGCTCTGCAAGTATCTGGTCTTCAGGTATGAAAGGAAGCTGTTCCCGGACTGTTTCCACATATCTGGCAGAGGTGACGACCCAGATCCGCCGGGGCTCGCATATTTTCATGAATCTGTCTGCGGTCAGCTGTATGAGGGATTTCCCTGTGCCGAGGAGGTCTATGAACTGTTTCGGCATTTCCGGCGTGCTCACAGGCCAGAGCCGGCTTCCGATACCTCCTGCCATTATGACAATGTGATTATTCATATTCTCACCGTTTCTGAAAGTTTGACAATATTTTCCGGTCAAACCGACCATTATTGTTTCAAATTTATAATAAAATATCGGTATTTGGGAAATAATGCGTAAATTTCAGCATTATTATTAACCAAAATATCAATGGTAATGAAAAAGTACATAGCTGAAGCTATCGGCACGGCCGTGCTGGTGCTTCTCGGATGCGGCAGCGCCGTGTTCGGCGGGTCTCATCTTGCAATCGCTTTTGCGTTCGGTCTTTCTGTGGTGGCCATGGCCTATACCATCGGCGGTACATCCGGATGCCATATCAATCCTGCAATCACTCTCGGAGTATATCTTTCAGGCCGTATGGACATCAAGGATGCTCTCGGATATTGGGTCGGCCAGATAATCGGCGGTATTCTCGGAGCAGCCATCCTTTTCTGGATTACGTCAATGAGCGGATTCGAGATGGGAGGTGCCAATGTTGCAAATGCAGCCAGCGGAGTGACTGTCGGATGTGCATTCATCGTGGAGATTGTGGCTACTTTCATCTTCGTGCTTGTAGTCCTGGGATGTACTGATTCCAAGGTGGGTGCAGGTGATTTTGCCGGTCTTGCAATCGGTCTTTCTCTCGTGCTGATTCACATTGTATGCATCCCTCTTACCGGTACTTCCGTCAATCCGGCACGTTCCATCGGACCTGCAATTTTCGTAGGCGGTGAGGCTTTGAAGCAGCTTTGGATCTTCATCGTGGCTCCTCTTATCGGTGCTGCCCTGAGTGCAGTCGTTTGGGGCGTTCTCACTCCGTCTGCCAAGAAGTAGTTTTGTAAACTTCAGTAATTCATTTCTTTGAGCGTTGTCCGCCGCCCGCGGGAGACCTTCGCCTGCGGCTCATCCCGTCTCTCGCTATGCTCGAGACACCCGTTCACAAGGTCACGGGCGACCATGGGTCCCCGCAGGCGGCGGACAACGCTTAAATATTATGCACATTGAAGGACATGAACGGTTGACCGTCAAGAGTGCCGGATATCCCGAAATTGCCTTCTGGACGGGAAGCAAGATGTGAGACCGGGGCGAGCTCAATGGCGATGAGGTCACCGGTGCGAATATAGATCCGGGAGGTCACTTCAATGAGTGCTTTCTCAATCATTCCGGATATTTCTGATGAAGACATTCTGGTGGAGAATACGCCAGTTCCGTTTTTCTGAAGAGAGAAATCAATACCTGACAATTCCCCAGCCGAACTCAAAGGAGCCGGGAGGAATGACGTATGGTCCAGCGTCAATGCTTCTGCATAGCATTCAGGACCTTCATACATATGGTCAGCCGGATATAGAAGGATGCCGTAATTGACAGAGTCATAGTATCTTGACGTGAATCTCGCTCCTACGCACCGTCCTGGTTTGCACACTCTTGCGAACAGGACCGGGGAGAAGTCCAGTCTGCCGACGAAATCCGGCGGGAAGAAATCCTCATTGTCTTTCTCCCACGTCGTATCCGGGCGGGACACTATATGCCCGCTATATGTTTTTACCAATATGTTCATATACTGAAAGTACTGTCAGCGGTGTGCGGATGACTTCAATGGCGTTCGCCACCGAAATGCAGGAGGAGCTGCTGGGCCGCATCATCGAAGGCCTTGCCTTCCAAAGGTTTGCGCCTCTCCATTGCGGCAGCTTTCCTCTCTCCGTCGTATTTTTCCTTGAGAATCTCGAACTGCCGTTTGGTATCCAGTGTGAATTCTCCGTTCTGTATCCAGGCGAAATATGACGGCTCGTTGAAATATACTTCCCTCGCAGTACGTCCCTTGTGCTTTCCGAAGCTTATGACAGGCTCCCCGTTCTCTCCGAAAATCAGTCTTCCTGCATAGTCCACTGTCTTCGGTCTTCCGGCGAAGTTTGCAAGATATTCCACATTGTTCTTCAGCTCGGGATATCTGTCAAGCTGGCCTTTCAGAACCTCGTAAGTCGCTACGGTGTCAGCTTCTGCCGTGTGGGCGTTCTCGAAATCCTGGCCGCCGCAGTAGAACCTGTATGCAGCCCTGAGATTGCGTGGCTCCATCGCATGATAGATGGTCTGCACGTCCACCATCCTCTTCTCGTGAAGATTGATGTCAAGGCTTCTGTGGAGATGCTTGCGGACCCTCTCGATTTCCTCTGCCAGCATCGGAAGGTCGAATTTCGTGGAGTTGAAACCGGCCAGGTCGCTGTCGGCTATCCAGCTGACGACTTCGTCCACGACTTCGCTGAACTTGGGGCATCCTGTCAGGTCTTCGTCCTTGATTCCGTTCACGGCACTTGCGCTCGGATTCATAGGCCTCTGGCAATTCCTTTCATAATCCCAAGGTCTTATCTTCCAAGTCTTTATCCTTTCTTCTCCGTCAGGGAACACCTTGACGAAACTGAGTTCCGCGATACTGTCGGACGCAATATTCAATCCTGTGCTTTCAATATCGAAAAACAGGAGAGGTCTTTCAAGTTTGAGATTCATTCCTGAATGATTTTATTTGACCATTATCGGCATTACGATTCCGAATACCTTCTCGGCCTGGGCCTCTTCCTCAGAAGGGAGCATGAGGGCGGACCTTCTCTTGTCGGCGAATTTCATTACCACTTCCTCGCAGGTGAGGTTCGACAGCATCTCGATGATGTGTGTTGACTTGAATCCTATCTGGAGATCGCTTCCGTCATACTGGCAGGCAATCTTCTCGTGAGCTGCAATCTCGAATCCGAGGTCCTGGGCTGAAATCTCGATGAATCCCGGAGTGAGGTCGAACTTGATGTGGTTCGATGCCTTAGGGGAGCATACCGAGATTCTCCTTACGGTGTTGAGCAGCTGGAGCCTGTTGATTTTCAGTATGTTGGAATTGTTCTGCGGAATGATCGTGCGATAGTCCGGATATTTGCCGACCACGAGGCAGCAGATGACAGTGGTGTTGCCGAATCTGAAGACTGCCGTCCTGTTGTCGAATGTCACGGTGACAGTCTCAACGTCCTTGCCGAGGATGGACTTGAGGACTGCAGCATGGCGTTTGTTCAGGATGAAGGAACAATCTCCGGCGGCCTTGACGTCATCGGCGGTGAAGCAGGTAAGCTTCTGGAGGTCTGATGCCACGAGGGTCGTGGAATTCGGGGAAATGTCGAAGAAGATACTGTTCATCACCGGACGGTTGTCCTCATCGGAAGATGCATAGATGGTCCTTCCGATTCCGTCTGCCAGGGTCTGGGCAAGGAACTCGACTGTCACGGCGTCGTCACCGGCCTTCTGGCTTTCCGGATAGTCGTCCGGATTGAAATATGGGAGGGTCGATGCTCCGCTGGCCCATGCACATTCGAACTGGTTCTCGCTTATCGAACTGATAGTGAGCGGCTGGTCAGGAAGTTCCTTGAGCAGGTCGTTCAACTGCCTTGCCGGCACGGCGATTCGTCCTTCCTCCAACGTGCTATCCACTTCGAGGGCGGTGCGCATCGTAATTTCCTTGTCTGATGCAGTGACTTCAAGAGTGTTGCCGCTGAGCGAGAAGAGGTAATCCTCAAGGATGGATTCCGTGCTCTTGGCCGGTATGGCTTTGGAAACTGTCAGGATGCCCTTGAGCAGTTCCGAGCTTGAAATGATGAACTTCATATTCCGTAAATTTTATATTATTCTTCAGCGCTGTGCCGCAGCCTATTTCCGGCATGCTCACATCACCACAAAGGTAATCAAAAATCCTGATATTTGGCATATAATTTGATTTTTCAGAACCCGGGTGCAAAAAATGCCGGCGGCCGTCAGGAAAATGCGGTGCCGGGCTTGCTCCGCGTGATTTTGGTAACTAAAATTAATTGAAATATGAGGAAATCATTTATTACAGTCGTTGCTTCGGCAATAGTTGCCGGGCTGACGGCGTTCGGTGTGGTGAAGGCATGTGTGCCTGGTGAGATGTCGGGTTCTTCCGTGATTCCTGCAGACGGTTCAGCATATCGTACTGTCAATCTGTCACAGTCAGATTATCCTGATTTTACATATGCGGCCGAATCTGCCGTAGATGCAGTGGTATATGTGAAAGTGACCATCAGGCAGCAGCAGAGCTACAATGTGGATCCGTTCTTCAGGTTCTTCTTCGGAGACCAGGTCTCCCCTCAGTCAAGGGAGCAGCAGGGAAGCGGCTCAGGAGTGATAATCCGTTCGGACGGCTATATCGTCACCAATAATCACGTGGTGGAAGGCGCTACGAAAGTGGAGGTGACATTGAACAACAACAAGACTTATCCTGCGACGGTCGTCGGCACTGATCCTGCCACTGACGTGGCAATCATAAAGATTGAGGCAGATGGACTTCCAGTTGTTCCTTTCGGGGATTCTGACCAGCTCAGGTTAGGACAGTGGGTGATTGCCATCGGCAGCCCTTATGACCTGCGTTCCACCATCACGGCCGGTATCGTCAGCGCAAAGGGCCGGCAGATGCCTCACTACAATGGAGAATTCAAAATCGAGTCATTCATCCAGACAGACGCTGCGGTCAATCCGGGAAACAGCGGCGGAGCTCTCGTGAACCAGAAAGGCGAACTTGTGGGAGTGAACACTGCAATTATTTCACAGACAGGTTCATACACCGGATATTCATTTGCCATCCCTTCGAATCTCGTCAGGAAGATTGCTGATGACCTGATTGATTTCGGAAGCGTGAAGAGAGCCTTGCTCGGTGTGACGATGACGCAGATTGATGACAAAAAAGCCAAAGAATTGAAACTTTTT
Organism: Candidatus Cryptobacteroides sp.; assembly: GCA_051869955.1. Classification (GTDB taxonomy): domain Bacteria; phylum Bacteroidota; class Bacteroidia; order Bacteroidales; family UBA932; genus Cryptobacteroides. Next base: position 26,313 of record JBJEBJ010000044.1, on the reverse strand, counting down.
TCTCCAAATGGTGTATATATAGAGGAGGTTTTGAAAGGTGGAGCAGCCGACAAGGCCGGAATCAGGCACGGTGACGTCATCGTTTCCGTCGATTCCACGGCCATTACGACTCCTTCATCATTGCAGGAAAAGGTCAGTTCATACAACCCTGGGGACAAGGCAACCGTTACAATCATAAGGGACGGGGACAGGAAGACTGTCGAGGTGACGTTCCAGGGTGCAGCTTCCGAGACAGGAGAAAAGGACATCGACGGTTCGGTGGCATTCTATGGCTCCAAGATAAGGGAGGCATCCAAGGAAACTCTCGCGGCCCTGAATCTCAAGGCCGGAGTGGAGATTGTCTCGGTTGGGCCTGGAAAGGTCCAGGAGGCAGGAGCCAAGGAGGGATTCATCATTTTGTATGTGAACGACCAGCCTGTGACAAAGCCTGATGACGTGATTAATATTGTCAAGAAGGCGAAGAGGGCTGTATACGTGGAAGGTGTGACATCTTACGGCAAAGCTGCCTACTTCGCTTTTGGAAAGGAATAAACCAAAAGGTACGATGAGACAACTTAAGATTACAAAGTCGATCACCAACAGAGAAAGCGCATCCCTGGACAAATATCTCCAGGAGATCGGTAGAGAAGAGCTGGTTTCACCTGAAGAAGAGGTGGAACTGGCTCAAAGAATTAGAAAAGGTGACCAGAGAGCATTGGAGAAGCTCACAAAAGCGAACTTGCGATTCGTGGTTTCAGTGGCAAAGCAGTATCAGAACCAGGGCTTGAGCCTTCCTGACCTCATCAACGAGGGCAATCTCGGCCTGATCAAGGCTGCAGAGAAATTCGACGAGACCAGGGGATTCAAATTCATTTCATACGCCGTATGGTGGATCCGCCAGTCCATCCTGCAGGCACTTGCAGAGCAGTCCAGAATTGTCAGGCTCCCGCTGAACCAGGTAGGTTCCCTGAACAAGATCAACAAGGCCCTGTCCAAGTTCGAGCAGGAGAATGAGCGCCAGCCGTCGAGCGAGGAACTTTCCGAGATGATTGATGTCCCGAAGGACAAGATTTCCGATACCCTCAGGGTGTCAGGCCGTCACGTGTCAGTGGACGCTCCTTTCGTGGAGGGCGAAGACAACAGCCTTCTCGACGTGCTCCCGAACGACGATTCCCCGAGTGCAGACAGGGGCCTCGTGAACGAGTCTCTCAACACAGAGATCGAGAGGGCGCTTTCCACATTGTCCAGCCGCGAGAGGGAGATCATCAAGTCTTTCTTCGGAATCGGCTGCCAGGAGATGACTCTCGAGGAAATCGGAGAGCGTTTCGGCCTCACGCGTGAGCGTGTCCGCCAGATCAAGGAGAAGGCCATCAGAAGGCTCAAGAGTCCTTCAAGGAGCAAGCTCCTCAAAGCTTATTTAGGTTAAAACTATTTGAAAATCAATCAATGACACCGGAATCATTTATCCAGGCCAAGGCCGCAGAGGCCATAAAGAACATATACGGGACGGACGTGGAGACTTCCGCGCTCCAGGTACAGGTGACAAGAAAGGAATTTGAAGGCGACTATACCCTGGTCGTCTTCCCTCTTCTCAGGATTTCGCATTCGTCACCGGAGAATACCGGCAATGCAATAGGGGAATGGCTGAAGGCCAATGTCGCCGAGATTGCAGGATACAACTGCGTGAAGGGATTTCTGAATATCTTGTTCTCGCCGCTGTATTGGAACGAATTGTTTGCAGGTATTGTGGCAGAACCGGATTTCGGCACCCTGCCGCAGACCGGAAAGAACATTATGGTGGAGTTCTCTTCGCCTAACACCAACAAGCCTCTCCATCTCGGGCATATCAGGAACAATCTCCTCGGGGATTCAGTTTCGAGGCTGCTCAAGGCTTGCGGCAACAACGTGATGAAAGTGACCCTCGTGAATGACAGGGGAGTACATATCTGCAAGTCGATGCTCGCATGGCTCAAGGCCGGCAACGGCATTACTCCGGAGAATTCCGGACAGAAGGGCGACCATCTCGTGGGTGACTGCTACGTGGCCTTCAATGACATTTACAAGAATGAGGTCAAGGAACTTGTGGCTTCCGGCATGAGCGAGGAGGAGGCCGGGAAAGCGGCCCCATCATTGCGCGAGGCTCATGAGATGCTCGTGAAATGGGAGCAGGGAGACGAGGAAGTGCGCAATCTCTGGAAGAAGATGAACGGCTGGGTGCTGGACGGATTCGACAAGACCTACAAGGCTCTCGGCATTTCTTTCGACAGGACTTATTTCGAGTCCGAGACATATCTTCTCGGCAAGGAGCTCGTGCAGAAAGGTCTCGACATGGGCGTATTCGTGACTGATCCGGACGGGTCAGTATGGTGCGACCTCACCGCTGACGGACTCGACAGGAAACTGCTTCTCCGTGGAGACGGGACTTCCGTTTACATGACCCAGGATCTCGGTACGGCCGAACGCCGCTTCTCCGAGTACAAGCTTGACAAGCATGTCTATGTGGTCGGCAACGAGCAGAATTATCATTTCCAGGTGCTCAAGCTGATTCTCGGAAAGCTCGGATTCGCATGGGCTGATGACATCTATCATCTTTCCTACGGTATGGTTGAGCTTCCGGAGGGCAAGATGAAGTCCCGTGAGGGTACCGTTGTGGATGCTGACGACCTCATCGAGAAGATGTACGAGGAGGCCAAGACCACTTCGGACGAGTCCGGCAAGCTGGCTGACATGCCGCAGGACGAGAAGGAGAATCTGTACAGGATGATCGGTCTCGGAGCTCTCAAGTATTTCATCATCAAGGTGGATCCGAAGAAGACAATGCTCTTCAATCCTAAGGAGTCCATTGATTTCAACGGCAATACAGGTCCGTTCATCCAGTATACACACGCCAGGATCAAGTCAATCCTCAGGAAGGCTGACGATCAGGGCATTCCGCACGGGGCAGATGTTCTCAACAACGATGTGGCACCTTCCCCGAAGGAAGTCCGTCTCATCAAGCTGCTCAACTCATATCCTTCCAAGGTGGCAGAGGCCGGGGCCGCTTATTCGCCTGCCGTGATTGCCAATTATGCCTATGACCTGGCCAAGGAGTTCAACCAGTATTATCATGATACCAGGATTCTGCAGGAGGAGGTCGAGGAGGTTCGCCGCTTCAGGCTCCTGCTTGTAAGCACTGTGGCTGACGTCCTTGTGAAGGCGATGGATATTCTCGGCATTCAGCTTCCTGACCGGATGTAAATTGAACGCGATGGCTGTCCCTGACAACAATTATATGTTTCCTACCTCGAAGAAGGAGATGGAGGCTCTCGGCTGGGATTATATCGACGTCATATTCTTTACGGGCGATGCCTTCGTGGACCATCCGTCCTTCGGTACTGCCTGCATTGCACGCTGGCTCCAGAAATGGGGCTGGCGTGTTGCCGTAGTTCCCCAGCCCAACTGGAGGGATGATTTGAGGGATTTCCGCAAACTGGGACGTCCGAGGCTGTATTTCGCAGTCAATTCCGGGGCGATGGATTCGATGGTGAACCATTATACCGCATCCAAGAGGCTCAGGCATGATGATGCCTATACACCTGACGGGAAATTCGGCTACAGGCCTGACTATGCGGTGACCGTTTACACGAACATCCTGAAGGAGCTTTATCCGGACGTGCCGGTGGTCATAGGCGGAGTTGAGGCGTCGTTGCGCAGGCTGTCCCATTATGATTATTGGAAAGACTGCTTGATGCCGTCAATCCTCGAGACCTGCAAGGCGGATTATCTCTGCTATGGAATGGGCGAGAGGACAATGCTTGAGCTCACACGCGGGATAGAGGCCGGGAGAAGCCTACATGACATGCACAGGATTCCTCAGATAGCCTTCCGGATGACCGGCAGTCCGAAACCTCGCGAGGGCGTGACCATGCTGCATTCTTTCGAGAAATGCAAAAGAGACAAAAGGGCATTTGCGGAGAATTTCCATGTCATCGAGACTGCTGCCAACATGATGCATCCGGATGTTCTCGTGGAAGCCTGCGGAGACGGATATGTCCAGGTCAATCCGCCTTATCCGCCTGCCACTCAGGAGGAAATGGATTCGTATTGGGATCTGCCGTTCACGAAATTGCCGCATCCGCGCTACAAGGGCAGGAGAATTCCGGCCTATGACATGATAAAATATTCCATCACAACGCACAGGGGATGTTTCGGAGGGTGCAATTTCTGCACTATTGCCGCGCATCAGGGGAAGTTCATACAGTCGAGGTCGGAGGAATCCATACTCAAGGAAGTCCGTGGGCTTCTGGAAGTTCCGGGCTTTGCAGGTAATATCTCGGACCTCGGGGCACCGACTGCCAACATGTACGGTATGCGAGGAAAGAACCCGGACCTCTGTGATGTCTGCAGGCGCAAGTCCTGTCTGTTCCCGGCTCCGTGCCAGAATATGGACAGGAATCATTCTCGCCTTCTGGAATTGTACCGCAGGGTGTTGTCAGTCAAGGGAATACGTCATGCATATATCGGCAGCGGTATCCGCTATGACCTGTTCCTCGATGAAAAGGGATTCGTGGACGAGTCATCATATCCGTATTTCAAGGAGCTTGTGCTCCGCCATACGTCGGGCCGTCTGAAAGTGGCACCGGAGCATACCGAGGACAAGGTTCTCAAATATATGGGCAAGCCTTCATTCCGGCTTTTCGACAGGCTCAGGACGGAGTTTGACAAACTCAACCGGAAGGCCGGCACACATGTGGGACTGGTTCCGTATTTCATATCCTCCCATCCGGGATGCACGATGAAGGACATGGAGCGGCTTGCCGCCAATTCGGCCCTGCGCGGTCTTTACATGGACCAGGTGCAGGATTTCACCCCGACACCGATGACGACTTCATCAGTGATGTATTATTCCGGACTGGACCCGAGGACGATGGAACCGGTGTTCACCGAGCATGACATGGAGAAGAAAAAACTCCAGAAATCCTTCTTTTTCCGGAAGCCGAAGTAGGTTTTTTGCATAATCTTCAAAAAAAATTACAGAAACATTTTTCAAATCGGAAAAGTTGTTCTATTATTGCAACCCGAAACAATGAAAAACTCGTAGGACATTAAAAAACTTAGTTATTGAATATGGCTACTACTCAGAAAAAGAGAGCTGTTGTAAGCTATGAAAATATGTCGAAGGAACTTGCAGCGGCATTTGCGGAGAAATATCCGAAAGGATTCAGCGACTACCTGCCGGACCTGATCAAGTATGACAAACCGGACGGCTCGTTCTTCTATGCAGTGACAGTCGAGATTCCAGATGCCATCTATCTCGTCAAGATAAAGGTCAAGACGGATGACGCAGATGATATCGAGAGATGGCTCAATGAAGGGGATGACCTTGCCGGTGAAGGAGGAGAAGGAGGACAGGATACCGGCGACACACTCCCGGATGACAATATTTCCCAGTATTCTGCCGGAGACGACGATTCCGCCGATGCGTGATTCTTCATATTCCTGAAATTTACAGAGCTGGCTGAAAAGTCAGCCTCTTTTTTATTATGGACCTGTCGTTTTTCAGAAAATGTCCCGGGACCATCCGGGACTCGATGAGAAATATACCTGAGAAGAACAAACTTCTCATATTGTCACTCGCCGTGGGAATATGCAGCGGGCTTGCCGCCGTGCTGCTCGAAACCCTTGTCAGGACAATCCACCATGCTCTCACCTCCTGGTTTGACGGCAGTGCCGACAATTATCTTCTCCTTGTCTATCCGGGAATCGGTATGCTCCTGTCATTCCTGATAGTCAAGTACATAGTGAAGGACAAGATAGGCCATGGAGTGACAAAGGTCCTGCTGGCAATATCCAAGAACGAGTCGAGAATAAAACCTCACAACATGTGGTCTTCCATTGCTACCAGTTCCCTTACCATAGGATTCGGAGGTTCAGTGGGAGCAGAGGCCCCGATTGTATATACTGGCGCTGCCATCGGGTCCAATTTTGCCAGATGGATGGGAATGTCCTACCGCAATATCACGATTCTCCTCGGATGCGGGGCGGCTGGTGCTGTTGCCGGCATTTTCAAGGCTCCTTTGGCCGGAGTCCTCTTCACTCTCGAGATTCTGCTCTTCAATATTTCCATGACATCCATGATGCCGCTGCTGCTTTCCACAGTGTCGGCGACCATGATATCATATATTTTCCTCGGAGATTCCTTGCCTTTTGAGTGCACATTGACCCCGTTCACTCTCAAGAACGTGCCTTTTTACATCCTTCTCGGCTTTTTCTGCGGGGCGGTATCCCTGTATTTTCTCAGGACGACCCTCTCTCTCGAGGACAGGCTCGGCAAGGTGAAGAATCCTTATGTGAAATGGGGTTTTTGCGCAGTCTGCCTCGGATTGCTCATATTCCTGTTCCCGCCGCTGTACGGAGAGGGATACGATGCTCTCAGCCCGCTGCTGAACGGCCAGCCGGTATCTTATGACGGGGACACTGTCCTGTCATTCATGCTTCACAAACCGTGGTTGGTGCCGGTATTCTTTGCTCTCGTATTGATTTTGAAGGTGTTCAGCATGACCTTTACGAATGCCGGTGGGGGAGTCGGAGGAACCTTCGGTCCTACATTGTTCGTGGGCGCAATCGCCGGATTCCTTTTGGCGAGGGTCACAAACCTGTTGCTCGCGGGGTCTTCATTCACGGTTCCGGAGCAGAATTTCGTGCTTGTGGGAATGGCGGGACTCATGGCCGGCGTGATGCAGGCTCCGATGACGGCGATCTTCCTAATTGCCGAGATATCCGGAGGATACGAATTGTTCATTCCGCTGATTATCACGGCCACGATATCGTTCGGCACCATCCGGATAGTGGAGAAATATTCAATCTATACGAAGCGTATAGCCAAAAGCGGCGAACTGCTGACACATGACAGCGACCAGGCCGTGCTCACTCTGCTGAAGACTTCGGATTTGGTGGAGACCAATTTCAGTACCATTGCAATAGATGCGACTCTCGGGGAGTTTGTGCAGGTGATTTCAGGGGCTGGGAGGAATATTTTCCCTGTGGTGGACTCCAGGAATCATTTCCAGGGATATGTCTCTCTCGAGGACGTGCGGAAGGATATGTTCAGGCATGAACTTTACGGGACGATGCATGTGTACAACTACATGAAATCCTCTCCGGCCTATGTCTATGAGGATGAGAAAATGGACAGTGTAATGCTGAAGTTCGAGAAGACCGACGCGTGGAATCTTCCTGTGGTGAAGAATGACAGGACATACGTGGGATTCGTGTCCAAGTCCAAGATTTTCTCTGCCTACAGGGACGAGTTGAAGATGCTCTCGCAGGACTGATTCCAAACAGATTCTAAAACTAAGACCACAATATGGAGCAGATTTATATCAAATACATAGCCGGAGTCCTCGAAGTGAAGGAATGGCAGGTAGAGAACTGTGCGGCCCTTTTCGAGGAGGGTTGTACGATACCTTTCATAAGTCGGTACCGCAAGGAAAAGACCGGAGGCCTTGATGATGAGCAGGTTGCCGGCATAAGGCATTGGACCGACGTCTTTGCGGAAATGGAGAAGAGGAAGGCGTCAATCCTGTCCACAATCGAGTCCCAGGGCAAGTTGACTCCGGAACTCAGGGAGGCGATTTCCCGATGCGTCGTCTCGTCAGAACTGGAAGACCTGTATCTTCCATATCGTCCGAAACGCCGTACGAGGGCCACTGCGGCCAAGGAGGCCGGGCTTGAACCGCTTGCTGACAAGATGTTCAATGTCAATGTGAAGAATCTCGAACGTGAGGCTGCAGCCTTTGTCAATGACAAGGTGGCTGACGTAGAGTCCGCACTTGCAGGAGCCCGGGACATCATTGCCGAACGTCTTTCCGAATCTGCTTCCGTCAGGGATACCCTCAGGGGAATTTTCAGGACACGCAGGATTGTTTCCAAGGCTACGAAAAATGCACAGGGAAGCCCTGAAGGACAGAAATACAAGGGATATTTCGATTACTCCGAGCCTCTGTCGAGGATTGCACCGCACCGTCTTCTCGCGATTCTGAGGGGAGAGAATGAGGGATGGCTTTCCGTAAAGATTGATGCTGACCCGGAGAAATGCGGCAACAAACTGTATTATGATTTCTGCCAGGAGCACAGATATCCGGCAGGACCGCTTGCGGAGCAGATAAGGATGGCCGTGGACGATTCGTTCAAGAGGCTTCTTGAGCCGTCCATCTCCAATGAAATAATTGCAGAGGCCAAGGCAAAGGCTGACAAGGAGTCCGTAAATGTGTTCGGGGAGAATCTCAGGCAGCTTCTTCTCGCCGCTCCTGTGGGGCAGAAGAGGACAATGGCGATTGACCCGGGCTTCAGGAACGGCTGCAAGATAGTCTGCCTCGATGAACGCGGTGAGCTTCTGCACCATGAGATAGTGTATCCACACCCTCCTCAGAGTGAAAAAATCAAGGCTATCACTGCGGTCTCGTCAATGGCGGAAAAATATGGTATCCAGGTGATTGCGATAGGAAACGGGACTGCGGGACGAGAGACCGAGGAGTTCATCAAGCGGGTACCTCTGCCGGAAGGATGCAAGGTGTTCACTGTCAGTGAGGATGGTGCATCCATATATTCCGCATCCGAGGCGGCACGTCAGGAATTTCCGGACGAGGATGTCACTGTCAGGGGAGCCGTGTCCATCGGCCGCAGGCTCATGGACCCTCTTGCGGAACTCGTGAAAATTGATCCGAAGTCCCTCGGAGTGGGTCAATATCAGTATGACGTAGATCAGTCTCTGCTGAGGGAGAAACTCGACAATACCGTCGTCAGTTGCGTGAATACTGTCGGTGTGAATCTCAATACTGCAAGTCCTTATCTGCTGTCCTATGTTTCCGGCATCGGGCCTTCCATTGCTGCGAACATTGTCAGGAGACGTGCTGAATCAGGCAGTTTCAAGTCCAGGAAGGAACTGCTTGACGTCCCGAGGCTCGGAGCAAAGGCTTTCGAGCAGTGTGCTGGCTTCCTGCGAATTCCGGGAGCTGACAATCCTCTTGACAATTCAGCCGTCCATCCTGAGTGCTATCATATCGTGGACAAGATGGCTGCAGGACTGGGCGTTCCTGTGGAGAGACTCGTGGGCAATGCGGAACTCTGTTCGAAAATCCGTCCCGAGGATTATGTGGAGGGAGAATTCGGCCTTCCGACCATAAATGACATCATACGCGAGCTCGCAAAGCCGGGCAGGGATCCGAGGGAGTCTGCCAAGGAATTCTCGTTCGCTGATGATATCCATTCCATCGAAGATCTGAAAGAGGGAATGGAAGTACCGGGCATTGTGACCAATGTCACTGCATTCGGTGCTTTCGTTGATATTGGTGTTCATGAGAACGGACTCATCCACGTTTCTCAGATGGGAATCCGCCACGGAGGCAATATCCCTCTTAAACTTCACCAGCATGTGAATGTACGCATTATCGGTGTTGACCTCGACAGGAAAAGGATTTCGCTCAGACTTCTGAAATAGGTGCTGTTGTCAGTTTTTGCTTTTATAGAATCGTAATCAAAATATAAGAAATTATTACGTTTCGTATTTGTTTTTCCTGATTTTTGTTAATTTTGTAACATAATTCAGGAGTATTATGACATTGACACGAAATAACGGAAGTGGCGTCATGCTGGGAGTCTATCTGCTTTCACTTGCGGCGATAGCTTTCTGGGGAATGTCGTATATATGGAGCGATGCTCTCCTGTCGCAGGGGATTCCCGTGGAATACATTGTCTTCGTACGAATCTTCATTGCCTCGATTTTCCTGTTGGCGCTCAATCTCATAATGCGCAGGAACATCAAGATAAGGAAAAAGGACATTCCTCTTTTCCTGCTTGTGTCACTATGCGAGCCTCTCATCTATTTCGTTTGTGAAACTTATGGTATAAGACTCACTGATTCACCTACTTACAGCTCTCTCATCATTGCCTCCAGCCCGATTTTGTCGGTGCTCGTAGGCGTTCTGGTGTTCAGGGAGCGTTTCTCGTTCCTGAACCTTGCCGGGATTATAGTATGTCTGTGCGGAATAGTGATGGTCACCATTTCTTCAAGCTCTGTGGGCAAGGCGTTCTGGCTCGGAGTTGCCCTGCTTCTCATCGCAGTGCTCTCAGAGGTTGGAAACGCGTCCATAACCAAAATTCTTGCAGACCGTTATGAACCACAGGTCATTGTAATGTACCAGTTCCTTTTCGGTTCCGTTTACCTGCTGCCGCTTTTCCTCGGCAAGGGAATTTCCGGTTTCGATGCAGATGTATATCTATCATGGAATGTCTGGGAACCTGTACTCTGTCTTGCAATCCTCTGTTCAGGAATAGCTTTCTCGCTCTGGGCCAATACTATAAAGTATCTCGGAGTAGCGAAGTCGAGCATTTTCATGTCCACGATTCCTGTGGTTACGGCAATAGCGGGATGGATGCTTGGACACGAATTCCTTTCCACGATGCAGTGGGCCGGCATTCTGGTATCCACACTCGGTGTTACCCTGTCCCAGCTGAATTTCCGGCTGCTGTCATTTTTCAAACGCAAGCGCGACGCCGTGCGGAGTTGAGTCCTTCAGACGGCCACCAGATACAACATGCAGCCCGTTCAGATAGACATCCTCCACATAGCCTTTCAGCTGGGTCCCTTCGTATGGGCTCCATCCGCATTTGTAAGCGATACCTCCAGGGCCTGATCCATCTCTGCTTACGGTAAACTCTTTCTGCATGTCAATGACAATGATGTCCGCGGCATATCCTTTCTGCAGGCGACCACGGTTCTTGATCCCGTACAGTTCCGCAGGCTTTTCGGATATCGCGGCTGCAATTCTTGTGAGCGGAATTCCTTCCTGCGCTGCTACGGTAAGAACGACAGCAATGGACTGCTGTATTGAAGGCATCCCGGACGGGCATGACGTATATGGCCTGGCTTTTTCCTCCGGAAGATGCGGCGCATGGTCTGATCCGATGGAGTCTATCACACCCTCTGCAAGCGCTTTTCTCAGTGCAGCCCTGTCAGAAGGGGCTTTCACCGCAGGATTGCACTTTATGCGGCTGCCGTATTTTTCATAATCTTCATCGCTGAACCACAGATAGTTGGCAGATGTCTCCGCACTGATTCCCGGATTGTATCTTTTCGCAGTACGTATCATATCCACTTCCTCGGCAGTCGTCACGTGTGTGATGTGGAGCTTGGTTCCATGCTCCATAGCCATTTGCAGGGCCTTCACGGTACTTCTTATGCAGGCCTGCCGGCTTCTGATGTTTTCGTGCTCCCGAATCGGGATTGCGTCCCCGAATTTTTCTTTTGCAGCTTCGAGGTTTGCCCTTATTATGCCTTCATCTTCGCAGTGTACAGGAATCCTGACATTCTTCATCCCGAATACACCTTCAAGAGTTTTCTCCCTGTCCACCAGCATGTTGCCTGTAGAAGAACCCATGAATACCTTGATTCCTCCGAATTCTTCTCCTTCTGCTGAATCCGCAAGATGCGCAAGTTCTTCCAGATTGTCGTTTGTGGCTCCGATATGGAATCCCCAGTTGGCGTATGAGTGTCCTTCCGCCATGCTGAATTTCTCCCTGACTCTTCCGATGCTCACTGTCGGAGGATTGGTATTCGGCATGTCAATGAAAGATGTCACACCGCCGAGCAGGGCGGCCCTGGATTCGCTCGCAATGTCTGCCTTGACCGTCATCCCCGGTTCGCGGAAATGTACGTGGGCGTCAATGCCTCCGGCCATCAGGACCTTGCCGCTCAGGTCACGGATTTCCGTATCAGGCATCCTGCCGAGGACAAGTTCCGGAACAGCAGTGAATTCCGTCTCAATGCCTTCGAATACCGTCATTCCGTCATCTCCGGCCTTCCATATTTCACTTATGATCCCGTCTTCAATCAAAAGCGTCCCCTGCCTTACCTCTTCGGATGTGGCAATGGACGCATTTGCCAGAAGAATTCTTCTGCGTGTATTCATTTCAATTGTCTTGAATTATCTCCCTTTCGGTCTTATCTTTCTGAATCTCAATTTGATGACTCCCCAGAATGCTTCTCCGAAAATGCTGCCGCTCATCTTGGATGTGCCGGCTTTCCGGTTCACGAAAATCACCGGGACTTCGGTTATCGGGAATCCGAGACGGTAAGCCGTGTACTTCATCTCTATCTGGAAACCGTAACCTTTCATCCTGACGTTGTCGAGGTCAATTGTGTCCAATACTTCCCGTCTGTAGCACTTGAATCCGGCCGTGCAGTCGAAAATCTTGATTCCGAGTACCGTACGGACGTATTTGGAGGCATAATAGGACATGATGATACGTCCTATCGGCCAGTTGACCACGCTGATTCCGTCGCAGTATCTTGATCCAATCGCTACTCCGGCTCCTTCCTTGCATGCATTCAGAAGCCTCGGAAGGTCATCCGGATCGTGGGAGAAGTCGGCATCCATTTCGAAAATGAAGTCGTAATTGTTCGCCAGCGCCCATTTGAAACCGGTTATGTATGCGGTTCCGAGCCCAAGTTTGCCCTTCCGTTCGATGATGTTCAGCCTTCCTGAGAACTCCTTCTGAAGTCCCTTCACGATTGAAGCCGTCCCGTCCGGTGACCCGTCGTCAATGATCAGGATATCATAGCCTCCATCGAGGGAGAGCACCTTGCGGATAATCCGCTCGATGTTCTCCTTCTCGTTGTAGGTCGGTATTATTACAATTTTCCTGTCTTCCATGATAAGTAAGTAACTTATTTGCCCTGAGCCTCTTTCAGCATTTCCTTGACGGCTGCCTCAAGCTGCCTGTCCTCTCCGCGGAGAACGGATGCCGGGTCATTGTAGATGAGGATGTCAGGCTCGACCTGATGATTCTCGCTGTAATGTCCTTCGTCAATGCACCAGGAGCCTACCTGAGGGATTCCGAATATAATGCTGGAGTTGATCTGGGTCTCCCACCATACAGCGGTCATGGTTCCGGCAACCGGAGCGCCGATCAGTTTGCCGATTCCGAGAGCCTTGTACGCGTATGGGAATCCGCATGCGTCAGAATAATTGTCCTCGCAGACAAGTACGCATGAAGGCTTGCTCCATTTGCTGTACGGGTCCTTTCCGATGAAACGTCCTCTCGGCTGGTAATTCACATAATCTCTTCCGCTGAGGAATGTAACGAGGTCGTCGTGCAGCCATCCGCCACCGTTGTGTCTCGTGTCAACGATGAGGGCATCAGTAGTCCTGTATTTGCCGAGAGCCTTGGAATATACCTCACGGAAGCTCGGGGAGTTCATTCCTTCCACATGGACATAGCCGATCCTGCCGCCTGAAAGTTCTGCAACCTTCTTCTCGCGTTCCTTCACCCAACGTTTGTAGAGTAGCTCGTAGTCTGAATATCCCGGCTCCACGAACATGTCAGTTTCCTTCTTGCCGCCTTTCCTGATTGTGATAGGGGTCTTCTTGCCGGCCCTGTCTGTCAGGAATCTGTACCAGTCCTCACCGGCCTTGATTACATTGCCGTTGATGGATGTGATGATGTCCCCTTCCTTGATCTCTGGATCTGCAAGTGAAAGTGGTCCGTCAGGAAGCACTTCCTTGATTCTGAGGCCGTCTCCATCGTAATTCTCGTCGAAGATCACGCCGAGGGTTCCCATGGTCACGCCTGACCTGTAGCGGTACCTGCCTCCAGTATGGGAGCCGTTGAGCTCTCCGAGAATTTCAGAAAGAAGCTCCTGGAAATCGAAATCGTTGTTGATGTACGGCAGGAAACGGGCATAATTCTCCTTGTAATAGTCCCAGTCGACTCCGTGAAGATCAGGGTCGTAGAATTTCTCCTTCACCTGCTTCCACATGTGGTCGAATATATACTGGCGTTCAGCCTTCGGCTTGAATTCGTATTCGCCGGCGAAACTGATGTTCTTGCTTTCCCCTCCGTTCACGCTCATCCTCGAGATGCCCATTCCGGAAGATATGTAGATGTATTTCCCGTCAGGTGATGGCATGAATCCGTAGACATTCTTCTTGAGGACTTTGACATTGCCTTCCTCGATATCCATCGAGCAGAGGTCGAATCCGCTTTCGAGCCTTACGGTGTAAAGCAGCTTCTTGCCGTCCTCGGTGAGGAAATGGCTTCCGATTCTGCCGGAATTCCTGGTCAGGCGGAACACCCTGTCATCCCTGTTCTCGAGGTCCAGTTTCAGCTTTTCGGCTTTCTTTACGCTGTCTTTCTTCTCTTCTTTCTTGGTGTCTTTCTTGCTCTCGCCTGAGAGCATCTTGGCAATCTCCGTATCCTCCTTGTCGCGGAAGAACTCTGTCATTGCCTTGGCATCGAAGAACATGATATAGATGTCTCCTTCTGCGCCCCAGCTGCCGTGGCTGCGGTATCCGTCCTTGTCAGACTCCCATGTCATGGCCTTTCCTCCGAGTGCCCAGCGGAAACTTCCGTCGCTGTATCCGCTTCTGGTCAGGTCGGTAATCTCTCCGGTCTCGATGTCCACTACGGCGATGTCCTCGTTGTTCCATCCTCCGTCGGCCTGATATGAAGACAGGAGATAATGGCTGTCAGGACTCCAGCTGAAAGACAGGTCTCCGTCTGAGTATGAGTAGTTTGCATCCTTGATAAGAGACCTGGTCTTGCCGCCCTTTGTCGGCTTGATGACAAGTTCGTTCCTGTCCCTGAGGTATGCAACATATTTTCCGTCAGGGGATACGACAGGCTGGAAACAGGTCTCGCCCTCGTCCGAGAAGAGTTCCTCCTTCAGTTCGGTCGCGTATGTGAAGAGTTTCTCGTCCTTGTTCACGAGGGATGTTCTCCAGATTCCCCAGTGTCCGTCCCTTTCAGCGGAATAGTACAGTGCCCTGCCGTCCTCGGAGAAACTTACGTTCCTCTCCTGGGATGCGGTATTGGTGATTCTCTTAGTGGTCTTGTAGTCGGCTGACGTCACGAAAACGTCACCCCTGATGACGAGGGCGATTTCTTTCTGGTCTTTCGTCACGTCCATGGCGCTGACACCGCCGCTCATTGTCCATTTCTCTACATCCCTCTCTTCCTGGTCGGAATATACCTTGATTACCACGAGTTCCGGTTCGGAGCCTTCCTTCAGGGTATAAAGTTCACCATTGTATGAGAATGCAAGAGTCCCGTCCTGTGCAACGGAGAGATAGCGGGCCGGGTTCTGGGTGAAATGCGTTAGCTGGACAGACTTGCCAGGTTCGGAAAGCGAACTTTTGTAAACATTGTAAGCCTTCCCGTCCCTCTCGCTGAGGTAATAGAATGTGTTCCCGTCAGATCCGAATACCGGATTCCTGTCCTCTCCCTTGTAGTCGGACAGCTTGGTGAACGTGCAATTGCCGTCCATCTTGAGCTTCCCGTTTCCGGAGCCTCCCGTGCAGGACCAGATGTCCTTTGTCACGGCTGATGTATGATGCTTCCTGAGGGCGTCCTCATATCCTTTGACATCCTCGTAGATGATGGTGCCGTCATTGTTGACGCTGATGGCATCTACCGGAAGCGAAGTTATTCTGACAGGCCTGGCACCGGAAAGGTCGGTATAATATAGCTGTCCGTCTCCTGGGAAGCCGTCGAACAATGCATCCTGTTCGATGTTGGCGGAAAAAATCACCTTCCCGTCTGCAAGTACGGCGCGTGGTGTCTCGTTGCCTGGATGGAACGTGAGGCGTTTCGGGGTGCCTCCATCGCAGGATGTCAAATAAATGTCCTTGCTCTTCTCCCTGTAAGAGCTGAAAACTATGTTCTTGCTGTCGGCCGTCCACAACGGTTCGGAGTCGTATGCAGCATTGGTGGTAATCTGCTGCGCCCTGCCGCCAGTGGAAGGAACGACGAAAATGTCCCCCTTGTAGCTGAATGCGATTTTGGTTCCGTCAGGTGAAATGCAGCTCTTCCTGATCCACATCGGAGTTTCCTGCCCGATTGCAGTCCCGGCGGTCAAGGCCGCCACAAGGAACAATGTGAAGATTTTTCTCATTATATGTATATTTTTATGTTCCGGTCACATTCTCCAAAAATAAGGATTATTTCTCTGATTTCAGTTATTTTTTACAAACTTTTATACATTTAGGACACCCGGAATGCCGCTTTGTCAAATAATCATGAAAATTTTCATGAACAAGGGGTCCGAAACCCGGATTTGTGTGTCTTATGTATGTAAAAGGTTTCAGAGACTATGGACATCTATCTTTTAATACGCTATTTCGCCTGCCAGGTAAGCCCGCAGGAAGAAACGATTGTGAGGGAATGGCTCCTTGCCGATACCGATGGCAGCCGTGCCCGCCTATATCGGGAGGCCCATCTGATGTATGAAGGAATGGTGCTGTACAGCGGAGAAGAGAAATTGCTACATGCTGAGGCCGGAGTGCCTGCCGAGGTTTCTGGAGGACATCAATCCGCAAGGGGAGGATGGAGAAGATTCGCGGTGAGGATGCTCGGGGCAGCAGCCGTTGCGGCATTGACTGTTGCAGCGGCATTCTGGGGCAGGACATCGGCCATAGATTCGCTCTCAGCCAGCACAAAGATAGTTCGGGTGCCTGCAGGGGACAGGATGGACATGATTCTCGACGACGGGACACATATCTGGCTCAATTCCGGTACTGAAATCGAGATTCCTGCTGTTTTCTCCCGACGTAGCAGGAATATCAGGGTCAATGAAGGAGAGGTCCTGTTGGATGTTACAAAGGATTCCAGAAGACCGTTCACAGTGGATACATGGGCGGGGAAAGTGACCGTTCTCGGAACGAAGTTCGATGTGGCTGTGGATGAGTCGGCGAAGGAATTTACCACATCCCTCCTAAGGGGAAGCGTGAAGGTGGAGAACTATGCGGACCCGTCCGATATATATATATTGTCCCCGAACAGCAGGGTAAGGCTCTGCAACGGGGCCCTGGTCCTCGAACAGATCAGGGACGCAAACTCGGTAGGATGCTGGTCGCAGGGGATAATCGAGGTGAGCGGGGTTCCGTTTGACGAACTGATGCGCAGGTTCTCCAGGGCATTCGACGTGACCATTGAAATAGAAAGGGAGGAACTTCCGGTCGTGACATATACAAGAGGAAAGATAAGGGTTTCCGAGGGACTTGAACATGCTCTCTCCGTGCTGAGGCTCGCTTCCGATTTTGATTATGATATTGACCGGGAAGCCGGAAAAGTAACCATACGATAGCTGCATATTATGGTTCCCGCAAGGGAATGTTGATAATATACTTATTACTAATAACTAAAAATTTTATGAACAAAGGTCTATTATTTACTTTTAGACTGGCCGTTCTGACTCTTGTCCTCTGCATTGCGCCGATAGCGGCGAATGCCCAGAGAATCAGTCTCAAGGTGGAAAATGCCACCCTTGAGAGTGTCCTGGACAAGGTCGAGCAGCAGTCAAGGTATCTTTTTCTGAATGATCAGGTCGATCTGTCCAGAAAAGTGAGTGTCGATATCACCGACCAGACAGTGGAGTCGGCGCTCGCCCAGATTTTCAGAGGAATGGATGTATCATGGAACATCCAGGGCACAAGTGTTTATATCTCCAACAAGACGGATGATGGCAAGCCTCAGGTTTCCAACACGGTCTCCGGTACAGTGACCGATGCTTACGGAGAGCCTGTGATGGGGGCGGCTGTCCTCATAAAGGGCACGCTTACCGGAACCAGTACCGACCTTGACGGTAATTTCTCATTTGATCTCCCTGCATCTGTCGAAGGTGCCGTGCTGGAGTTCTCATGCCTCGGCTACAAGACCCAGGAACTGGCTCTCGGTACAAGGAGGGTGTTCAATGTCGTTCTCGAGGATGACTCCATCGTGATGGAAGGAACCGTTGTGACTGCCCTCGGTATCAAGCGTTCGGAGAAAGCTCTTTCCTATAATGTCCAGAAAGTGGATTCTGATGCCATTCTCGGCAACAAGGACGCCAACTTCGTCAACTCCCTGAACGGTAAGGTGGCAGGTCTCGTGATCAATGCTTCCTCTTCCGGAGTCGGCGGTTCGTCCAAGGTAGTGATGCGTGGTGAAAAATCCATCTCCAAGAGCTCCAATGCCCTTTATGTGATTGACGGAGTGCCTATGTTCAATGTCGCCAAGGATGCCGGAACAGAATTCTCCTCACAGGGAACCACCGACCCGGTAGCCGACATCAACCCTGAGGACATCGAATCGATGACAGTCCTGACAGGTGCCGCCGCAGCCGCCCTTTACGGATCTTCCGCTGCCAACGGTGCGATTGTAATCACTACCAAGAAAGGACAGCAGGGCAAGACAAGCGTCACGATTTCAAGCAACACGGACATGTACCGTCCATTCGTATTGCCTCGTTTCCAGAACAGGTACGGCACGGGTGACTACAATTCACCTGAAGGATCTGCAGTACGCAGCTGGGGCAACAAGCTGAATGACAGCAATTACATGGGCTACAACCCTCGTACTGACTACTTCCAGCTCGGAGTGACCGGCACCGAATCCGTGTCCATCTCCACCGGCACCGAGAAGAACCAGACTTATCTTTCCGCAGCTGCCGTGAATTCGCGGGGAAACGTTCCGAACAATTCCTACAACCGCTACAATTTCACGTTCCGCAACACCACAAGCTTCCTTGACGACAAGATGACCCTCGACGTCACCGCAAGCTATATCATGCAGAATGACAGGAACATGACCAACCAGGGTCTGTACAACAACCCTGTTGTCGGTGCATATCTTTTCCCTCGCGGAAATGATTGGGACGATATCAAGATGTATGAGAGGTATGACTCCTCAAGGTCCATCTATACCCAGTACTGGCCGGTAGGTGATGCAGGTATCACCATGCAGAACCCATACTGGATCAATTACCGCAATCTCCGCGTGAACAAGAAGGACCGCTACATGCTCGGTGCTGGCCTGTCCTACAAGATTCTCGACTGGCTCACATTGTCAGGCCGCGTGCGCATTGACAATTCCACCAACAAATACACGGAGAAGTTCTACGCCACAACCAATACCCAGCTCACCGAGCAGTCCAACAACGGTCTCTTCGGTCTCGAGCAGTCGGAGGACAAGCAGTTCTATGCAGATGCCCTCCTCGACATCAACAAGACATGGGACAACTGGAGCTTCCACGCCAACCTCGGTGCTTCCATATCCGACATGAGATATGACCTCTTCAAGAACAGGGGCCCTATCGCGGCTGACAATATCCCTAACGTATTCAGTCTCTTCACCATCGACCAGTCGAAACTCGTGAAGGCCCAGTCCGGATGGCGCGAGCAGACCCAGTCGATATATGCTTCAGCCGAGGTCGGATTCAAGGGTGCATATTATCTTACATTGACCGGCAGGAACGACTGGCCTTCGCAGCTTGCAGGCCCTCAGTCCGGTTCATCCTCATTCTTCTACCCGTCAGTCGGTGCGTCAGTAGTACTTTCGCAGATTATTCCGAACATGCCTAAAGCATTGGAATACCTGAAGATACGTGCTTCCTACGCATCCGTGGGTTCGGCTTTCGAGAGATTCATTGCAAACCCTCTCCACAGCTGGCCGGAGAAAGGCTCAAGCTGGGACCAGCAGACTTCATATCCTGTTAAGGACCTCAAGCCTGAGAGAACTAACTCATGGGAGGCAGGTCTCAGCATGCGTTTCCTCCAGTGGTTCAACCTCGAGGCAACTTACTATCACACAAATACATTGAATCAGACCATCTATCCTACGATTTCATCAGGTTCCGGATATTCCAGGATTCCGATCCAGTCCGGAAGCGTCGTGAACCAGGGTGTCGAGCTCTCTCTCGGATTTGACAAGACCTGGGGTATCTTCAACTGGCAGAGCAACTACACGTTCTCATCCAATATAAACAAGATACATTCCCTCACGAACTGCATCAACCCTATGACCGGCGAGCCAATCGAGATCGGTACAATGACTATGGGCGGTCTCGGCAATGTCAAGTTCCTCCTTAAAGAAGGCGGTTCGCTCGGCGACATCTATTCCCGTGCTGACCTCAAGCGTGACAGCAACAACGACATTTATGTGGACGAGAATGGCAACATCTCCACCCAGACCATAGACAATGTCGACAATTACATCAAGCTCGGCAGCGTATCCCCGAAGGCCAATATGGCATGGCGCAACGATTTCAGAATCGGCAACCTCAATCTCGGATTCATGCTCACCGCCCGTCTCGGAGGAGTGGTCTTCTCCAGGACCCAGGCCATGCTTGACTACTACGGAGTGTCCGACGCTTCAGCTGATGCAAGAGACAACGGCGGAGTCATTGTCAACGGCAGCGATCTCATCGACGCCAACAAGTGGTTTACCGCAATCGGTTCCGGAGACACTGTCCCTCAGTATTATACATATTCCGCTACTAACCTCAGACTTCAGGAGGCCTGCATCGGCTACACCTTCCCTCGCAAGATGATGAAGAACGTCTGCGAGCTCACGCTCCAGGTGGTCGGCCGCAATCTGTGGATGATCTACAACAAGGCTCCGTTCGATCCCGAGACCATCGCCACCACCGGCAGCTACTATCAGGGAATCGACTATTTCATGAGCCCTTCCACCAGGAACTTCGGCTTCAATGTAAGAATCAAATTCTAAAGGAAAAGATATGAACACCAATATAATAAAATACCTGACGCTCGCGGCTGGAGTTCTTGCTACGGCTTCATGCACAGGCAATTATCTCGAGATCAACAGCGACCCGTACGGGGTTACGCAGGATGAGCTCCAGAGAGACGGATACATCATCCGTTCGGCGCTGACCGGAATTGCAAACGGTGTGATTTCCCCGGATGTCAACACCACCCAGTTCACGGAGTGCCTTCTCGGAGGTCCGATGGCAGGCTACATGGCTGACGCCAATGCCGGCTTCGCCAACACCATCTCCAATTACAATGCTACCGACAACTGGACCAATGTCTTCATGCAGAGCGACAGGATGATGCCGGTGGTTTACACGAATTACAACCAGCTGCACAACGTAACTGACAATCCGGTGATTCTCGCCGTGGGCGACATCGTGAAGGTGGCTGCAATGCACAGGGTCTGCGACACCTACGGCCCGATTCCTTATACCAAGATCGGCCAGGACGGCAAGCTCCAGGTGGAATACGACTCCCAGGAGACTGTCTATACGACAATGATCAACGAACTGACAGCAGCGGTCGATGTTCTCATGCCTAACCGTACGAACAATTTCGCTCCTACCGCTGACATTATCTACGGAGGTGTCACAGAGAAATGGATAAAGTTCGCCAATTCGTTGAAACTCAGGCTCGCAATGCGTATCAGCTACGCTGCTCCGGAGCTCTCAAGAAAGGCTGCAGAAGAGGCTGTGAACAACGAGGTCGGAGTCTTCTCCTCCAATGATGACAATGCCAAGGTGACCACTTTCGGAGTGGACGGCAATCCTATCAACGTGGCCGTGCATTACAATATGGCCAAGCATTCAGACGGAGCGGTCTGCCAGACCGGCGGTGACTCACACGCTGCAGCTGACATCATCTGCTACATGAACGGATACAATGACCCTCGTCGCAAGGCTTATTTCACCGAATCTGAATGGGGTGATGGCTTTGAGTACACCGGTCTCCGCCACGGTATAATCATCCCGGACCATTCGAGTGTCGGCCACAAGTATTCCGGAGTGAAGATTGCCGAGGATTCTCCGATATATTGGATGAACGCCGCCGAGGTTGCTTTCTTGAAAGCTGAGGCTGCAGGCGTGTTCGGATACAATATGGGCGGCAGCGCCAAGGAGTTCTATGAGGAGGGAGTCCGTCTTTCCTTCGAACAATGGGGAGCAGGAGACGCTTCCGCATATCTTGCAGATGCTTCGAGCGTTCCACAGGTATATATTGACCCTGCCGGCACGAACACCTATTCAGCTGCGCTTTCCGACATTACCGTGGCCTGGGACGATGCCGCTGACAAGGAGACCATGCAGGAGAGAATCATCACCCAGAAATGGATTGCCAACTGGCTGCTCGGCAACGAGTCATGGGCTGACTGGAGGCGTACCGGATATCCGCATCTCATCCCGGCTTCCGAGGCCGGCAACAAGAGCAACGGAGTAGTTGATTCCAATACCGGAGCACGCCGCATGCCTTATCCTCGCGACGAGTATATCAACAATCCGACAAATATTGCCAAGGCCGTGTCCGAGCATCTTAAGGGTGCCGACAACATGGTGACAAAACTCTGGTTTGACTGCAAATAATTATAGAAACAATGAAAATCACATATAATACATTGAAATGTCTCTTGACTTCAGTCCTCGCGGCTGTGGCCCTTGTCGGCTGCTCCGAATGGACCGAGCCTGAGTCCGTGGATTTCCATTACACCACTTTGGCGGACAAAAATCCGGAACTCTACAAGGCTTATTACCAGTCAATCAGGGACTACCGGGCATCCGACCACAAGGTCGTGATAGCCAAATACGACAATAAGCCGGGCGTTCCTTCCGGACGTGCCGAGCACATCACCTGCCTGCCTGATAGCGTGGATTATATCATTCTCTACAATCCTGCCAACATTTCTCCTGTTACTCTTGCAGAAATGGACGAGGCTCGTTCCCTTAAAGGCCAGAAAATCCTGTATCAGATTGAATACAAGTCTATCCATGCTGAATATAAGGCTTATGCAGAAGCCTGGAATACCTCTCATCAGCCTGTTGAGGGAGAGGAGGTTGGGGAAACTCCAGTTGACCCGGCCGATACTCTCGTGTCTCTCAATTCATTCGTTAAGGAAGCCGTGAAGACCAGGACTGCCTATCTGGCAGAATATGGCTATGACGGAGTGAACATTGTTTATTCTTCAAGGAACCCTGCAAGCTGCAATGAAGAGGCATTGGTCGAGCTCAAGGCTGCCCAGTCCGCATTCCTCGCACCTGTTGCCGAAGCACTCGCTTCCTGCCCGGATGCATTGGTGTTCTTCGAGGGAACCCCGCAGTACATTCTTGAGAATGTTGAGCTCATCAATGATGCTGACTATCTGATAATTCCGGCTACGGGTGCCGTGAATGAGTATGAACTCAGCTATGAACTGGGCCTTGCCAACCGTTATGGCAACATTCCTGCAGACCGTTTCATCGTCTCCGTTACAACCCGTTCACTGGTGGATCCGGCTTTGACAGACGGAACATTCTCCGGCATTGACAGGAAAGGAAAGGAGAAGTCCGCCATCATCGGGGCCGCCGAGTGGACTGCCAAGACCACATCCGGAGTTGTAAAAGCCGGCATTGCCATTGAGAATGCCCAGAATGACTATTTCAATCTGTCACAGGTTTACTACAACATCCGCGAGGCCATTTCAATTATGAATCCTTCACCTATCAAATAATTGAAGCAATGAGAAAATTGATTAACAACATATTCTGGCTGACCCTTTCCGCAGCGGTGCTTTCGCTTTCAGCCTGCACCTCTGAGAAGGAGAAGATGGATGAGCATCATTTCGACAACAAGCTCTTCATCAATACATCAGTCACATCAGAAGAGATTCTGGTCAAACCTTCCGGAGCGGGAGTCACTGTTTCCAGGGAGTTGTCGGTCGGCACTGCCCTCAAGGCTGCCAACAAGATAACCGGCCGCTTCGTTGCTGCTCCTGAGCTGATCGAGACATACAAACTCAGCTGCTATGATGAGAATGCGGTTGTTCTTGCCGACACAATGTGTGTCATTGACAATGCTGACGTGACGGTCGAGGCCGGAGCAACGGCTTCAGCCCCTGCTACTGTGACATTCACTGAACTTGAAAAACTGGACAGGGAGACCGTATATGTGATGCCGGTGGCTCTCCGTGACGTTGAGGGAATCGACGTCCTGGACTCCAAGACCATCGTCTATTACGTGTTCAAGGGAGCCGCTCTCATCAATGTGGTTGCGAATATCGCCGAGAACAGGGCCTATCCTGACTTCAACAACGATTCCAAGTTCAACGGCCTCACTAACTTTACTATGGAGGCACTTATCCGTCCCCAGGCATTTGGAAGACAGATTTCCACCATTATGGGAATAGAGGGCCATTTCCTTCTCCGTATCGGTGACGCAGGTGTTCCGGACAACCAGCTCCAAATTGCCTGCTCCAGGAATACCACCAACTCCGACCTCCAGTTCGAGACCGGAAAATGGTATCATGTCGCAGTGACTTTTGACAGTGGCAATGTGAAGGTTTACATCAACGGCTCTGAGAAACTCTCCGACAATGTCGGCAGGACCTCTGTGAACCTCGGTGCCAAGCATCACAACGAGGATGACGGCAGCCGCGTGTTCTGGATTGGATATTCATATTCAAGCGACCGTTATTTCGACGGAGACATTGCAGAAGTGCGTATCTGGAACAAGACTCTCACCAAGGAGGAGGTCAATGCTCCTAACCACTTCTACACCGTTGATCCTGCTTCTGAAGGCCTTATTTCCTACTGGAAATTCGACGATGCCGCAGGAAACATTATCAAGGATTACTCGTCCAGCGGTTACGACCTGACCTGCGACAAGAATCCAAAGTGGAACAAAGTCAGTCTTCCTTAACATTGATAAATGATGAAAAAGTTTTATAGCATATTGATGGCCCAGGCGGTTCTTGTCTCGTCCCTGTCCGCTGTCTCCTGCACGGAGGATATTGAAATCGACAGGGTGAATGAGGATGATTACGCCAATGTGACCTCACTCATAGGCACTCTCCGCGATGCCAATTCGAACAAGGTCAGCACAATCGTGGAAATGTTCCACGACACTTACAATACCAATGTGGCATTCACCCTTTCACGTGCCCCGAAAGCCGGTGTGGACGTGAAGGTGGAATATGATGCGGAGTATGTTGCCCAGTACAACAACGAGCACGGCACTGATTTCCTTGCCTGGCCTCAGGACAGATTCTCTATCCAGAACGACGGCAAGATAGTCGTTGCACCTGATGAGAAGGTCTCCTACAAACTCGGTGTGGAGATTGCCAAGGCCGACACTACCGAGCTGGTTGCCGAGGCTACCTACATCCTGCCTTTGAAGGCGGTTGTCTCCGGTGGTGACGTGCAGCTCTCCGAAAGCCGCTGCGTATATCTTCTCAAGAACCGCTCCGGCGAGGGTACAGCAATGAGGAAGCCGGGAGAGAAGGGCACTGTTCTCTTCTTCGAAGTGAACGATACCAACCCTCTCAACGCTCTCCAGTTCCAGATGGAGGACGGCAGATATCTCTGGAATTATGTGGTCCTTTTCGCCGCAAACATAAACTATGACAGGGAGAAAGGAGAGGTTTATGTGTTCTGCAACCCTCAGGTCCAGTACATTCTCGACCACAACGAGGAGATTATCCAGCCTCTCCGCAGAAGAGGTATCAAGGTGATTATCAGCATCCTTGGCAACCATGACGAGTCAGGCCTCGCACAGCTTTCAGACCTCGGGGCAAGGCAGTTTGCCCAGGCGGTCAAGAATCTCTGTGAGGCATACAACCTCGACGGTGTCAACTATGATGACGAGTATTCCAACTCTCCGGACCTTACCAATCCTCTGTTCGCAGGAAGGTCTTACGAAGCCGGGTCACGCTTGATTTTCGAGACCAAGAAGGCGATGCCTGACAAGGAGATTATTTCATATCAGTATGGCTACTGCGTAGGTCAGGACTATGTCGATGGCATTTCTTCCAACGAATGGCTTGACATCGTGGTGGGAGACTATGGACGTGCGGGTCGTCCTTATGCTGGAATGACCCTTGCGAATTGCAGCGCGAATTCATTCGAGATGGCCCGCGGAGGCAGTATAAGCCTCTCACAGGCACAGGGATATGCAAACAGTGAGTATGGTTATGTGATGGCATTCGGTCTTTGGGCCGCGAACAAGCAGGGCAACCAGTCCCAGTTCAATTCCATGAACAACCTTGCCCAGGGACTTTACGGAAGTCCTTTGAAGAAACCTGAGTATTATTGGCCGTCATCAAAATCAATGGAAACCAAACCGATTAACTGGTAATGATCATGAAGAAGTTATTATATGTATTTACCGCCGCAGCACTTGTCTTAAGTGCCTGTGACGATGAGGAAATCAAGGTTGACAACAGCTCCATCAGCCTCTCTGTGGAGACTGTTGAGGCAGCCCCTGAAGGTGGCATATACGATGTTGTCGTGACTTCTGACTCGGATTGGAGGGTTTCAGGCTTCTGCGAGTGGGCAAGACCGTTGTCCGAGTCCGGCAAGAGCGGGGAGACCCTGCGCATTGAGGTTGACCCGAGCAATTCCAAGGATATTATTGCTACAGAATTCAAAGTGTTCTCTGGTTCGGCCGTTAAAACTGTGAAAGTGTTCAGCAATCCTTCATTCATGATGGACCTTCTGACTGATGCTGAGGTTGAATTCTCTTCATCCGAATCCTCCCTCAAGATCAAGCTTGACACCAATGTGCCTGAGATTGAGTCGGTTTT
>JBJEBJ010000043.1:0-12284 GCA_051869955.1 Candidatus Cryptobacteroides sp. | reverse complement strand
TATGGTCCCTTTTTCAATTATTTTGGTGGTGGAATTTTGCGGTACTATTTACACACATCTGTAACGTGTTGTTTTGATGTTATAGATTATGTGGTTTAAATGTGTGTTATTATGTTATTGTGGTTTAATTTGTCTTCAGCCTGTCAATCATCTATCTGCAGCAGCAAATGTAAATAAAAAAATTCAAAATGGAATATTCCGCTGAATATTTTTTCAATGTCCCTTTCCCGGCCTCAAAATGAAAGGCTGGAGACGCCCCCACGGCATCTCCAGCCCTCATTATTCCCACCTTGGAGCGGGGTATTTCGGTTAATTGTCGGACCTGGTGATCTTTCCTGTAGTCGCATCGCGGAAGTTGCTCTCGCCGAAGACCTTTCTCATGGCGTCAATCTGCTTCCGGCAAGACTTCGTTATGCTCACGGTGTTCTTGGCCATTTTCAGGACATCTTGAGTGTCAATCTTCTGCTGCCCATTCGCCCGCAAGAAGCATTCCTCCACGGCATCATGCACAACCGCCTCGATATCAGCTCCATTGAAACCTGCAGTCGCCTTGGCAAGCGATACGACATCGAACTTGTAACCATCCTTCATGCAGCCTTTATCCTTGAGTTTCCCAAGATGGACCTCAAAAATTTTCTTCCGTTCTTCCTCGTTCGGAAGATTCACACAGAATATTTCGTCAAAACGTCCTATGCGCTTGAGTTCAGGAGGAAGAGCATCTGCATTGTTTGCCGTTGCGATAACATAAACAGTCGAAGTCTTTTCCTGCATCCAGGAAAGGAAATTACCGAACATCCTGGTCAATACCGCATCCGACATCATACACGACCCATTCGTCCTTGAATTCACCGGCCTGCCGGAACTTCCTACCTGGGAACGAGAAGACATTGGAAGACGCCCTTGCCAACAATCTCAGTATGTTTATGTTGGAACTGGGCAAAGGATTTGCTTTCGTGGGTAGGCAATACCACATCCCACTTGGTGGCCGGCATTTCCACGTAGACCTGGTCTTTTACAATGTAATCCTCAAAGCATATTGCCTGATTGACCTTAAAAAAGGGGAAGGATATACCTGTTTACACCAGATTCTATAATTACGCATCCTATTTGGGTGCGTTTTTCTTTTTCCTTGATATTTATAAATTATTCACTTGCGAAACTTGAGAATAATAATGAAATTTATCGGTTTTCGCTTTTGATTCCCCAAAATCTGAAATACGGACATTTCGTCTATCACTCCGTGCTGCACTCTTTGTTGTCGGATATGCCTCACCTCAAAAGCTATGGCACAACAGAAAATAGTACAGACGGCAGGCCGCACCCAACTGGAGAATTCGCCCCGGAGTCTTTCGTTTGCGCTCCGGACAAACGACCGGAAAGGCTGCGGCCATTGCCGAAAGGTCGGCAACTGCACAGTTTGATACGGCGCTTCAAGAAAGCGTCGGATGTAATCACCCCACAACCTGTTTATTGCGCGTAGCCCACGCTTGCACCAGATAAATCAGGCCAATGATGACTCCGGCCTTGAAAGGAGCCGACAGGTCATCGGAACCGAAGCAAAGGCAGCCCAGCGGAGTCACAATCAATGGCGAAAGGAATTGCCCCAGATATAATGCAGCCGAGAGAAGCGGCATTACGGTGGAGGCAGCCTCTTTTCCCGCTTTCATTGAGGCAATTGTATTGAGATATGGTACGCCGATACCATTTGCAATACCGATGAAAGCAGATCCTGCCAATAACAGCGGGAGCGACGATCCCATTGACAACAGCAGATATCCGGCAATGAAACCTATCGGAGGCAAATATTTCATCCCATGGCGGAACCCTTGCATCATTTTGCCAAAGACCAGGCCAATCAGGAAAGCCACCACGTCCAGTCCAACCATAATCAGGGTTATCGCATTGTTGGACAGGTCAGTTCCCGCATGGGCGCTTAAGGCAAATCGAGTGGGATAGATGAAAAACAGAATCATGATCAGGAACATACCGACCACCGACGGGTGGAATTTTTTCATGAGGCGCAGGGAAGGGCCTGAAGTGCTTTCCAATCTCTCGTTAGGCAGATAGAGCAGTACCGATACCACTGCTATCATACCAAGCAGATAGACCATAAAAGCATAATTCCAGGCAATATCCGCCAGCAGTCCGGCAAGGAGTGTGGCCACTACTCCGCCCATCTGGTTCATGGCAGCCGAAAGGCCCATCAGCCCAGCCTGTTTCTCCGGGGGAAAGTAGTATGACAGAAGACCTGTGGAAAGCGGCATAATCATTCCTACGCTTACACCCAGGAGTGCACGCAGTACCAGCAGCAGACCTATTGAATCCACAAAGAAACAGCCGGCGCCGGCAGCTACATACATCAGCAGCCCGGCAATTGCCAGCGTCCGTGTTTTCATCAGGCTGCAGAGACGGGGAAACAGCAGATTGGTGACAATAATCAGGAGCGCCGGCAGGCTTACGATAAGCTGGACCAGCATATCGGGGGCATCTGCGAAATGGTCTCGGATAATACCCAGCGCTGGGGCGATGGCTGCACCGGCCATCACGGTAAGAAGGGAAATGGAAAGAACCGTCCAGGTGAGCTTTCCGCTATTGTTTCTATTCATATCAATCACGGAGTACTAGCTCTACCAAGCGTTCAAAAATGCGTGCAAATTTAGTAAAAATTCTGATTACTTTTACCAGCAAATCCTGATGATTCGCAGAACATGGATGGTTCCGTCGTAGTCCTTTCCGAATTCCGGGGCCGAGTCGCCAACATGAGCCAGATTGGCTGACCAGCTATGGCCAAAGCGAGATTCACTCTTGTGGCTGCGCTCAAAACAAACGCCAAGAAAACAGTGCCCATTATAATGGTGCGACTGGCTACAGGGCATTCAATGCGGATAGTTTTGATTCAATGGTTTCCAAGATACGGACAGCATTGCCATCAAGTAGTCCGCGGCGATACAGACTTCTCTGTATAGTTATAAATCTGGCAAGTCGAGCTTCCTCGTCACTTCTGCCTGTTTTGGGTGCACGCTTATTTTTTTCGATGAAGTCAAACAGCAGGTTTACGCTTTCTTCAAAACTGCGTCGTCCGGGGAATGATCTTGTGATTCTTTTGAATCCTTCCGGAATCTCTGCCGATGAATATGTTATGAATTGTTCCTCGCCCTTCCATAACAAGACAAAAGCTTTTGACGACTCCAACATAATGTTGTTTATCAGATTTGTTTGAGTGACAGTAGGCCTGTATTGCCTGACATAATCGAGTACTTTTGCAACAGGAACAATGTGGGATTCACTTGCGTCGAGGCATTCTTTCACAAATAGGCGGATTGTTCCACCCCGCATACTGCCCTGTGTCCATTCGGACAGTGAATAAATCCCGGATCTTCCTATTGGAGTAATCCTTGGATTAAGCTGCATATTCCCTCTGATTCTTGACTTTTCTACGATTCTTTCCGGATAACGGCTTGAAAACGCGTTCATAATCTCATCTATTGTCATCGGGTGGCCACTCTCCCTGATTATGTCCTCCATAATCTCCGGAAGATTCTTGTCTGCATTTGGTGGAATGACAAGTGCCGACTTTTCCGATATCCATCCGAAACGAAGATATGCCAATTTTGAGACTACAGTCCCAGTTTCCTCATCTTCAGGCAGCGGGTATAATGTTCTTTCTGTCCGGCTTTCATTGTTTAGAGTTCCGATCTTCTGCAAAAACTCATTGAAGTCATAGCCAGAACATAAATGATAAGGTACAGCAGCGATGAACGGGTTCGAGTCACCTCCTTTCAACTTGACCAGAATCGCATTATCCACACTTCCGGCAACAGACAAATCAGGGTAAACGGTTCCCGCCACGAACCTGATGAAATTTGCATTGAAAGAAACCCTCTCTTTCTCCCTGATAGTATTCTCGATGTTGCCCGACAGGCAGTCATAAGGACATTCCTTGTCAATGCTTATGCTCGAAATGAATGACTTCAAATCAGTTAAGACCTTTACTCGCAATTGCCTGGCTCGTTCGGCCGTGACACCTAGATGTTTTGCCAACTCGTCAAGACCGATGATCTCGTTGGCAGTCCAGATGTTCATTCCGTGGTCACAGATATACTTTTCGCGTTCACTTAACCCCATTATCCAGGATGAAATGAGTGAAAATACAGGCAAATATCCCAGACTTTCCCATAAGGAATAAATTGTTTCCGCATAGGCTTTTTCAATGCCTGCTTTCTCGAGATCGAACAGCTTTTTCCTTCTTTCCCATTCCTCCAGCCCCACAATATTACTATGCTGCTCAAATAAGGCAATGATTTTTTCAGAAAATTCTGAAAGTTCACTCAATGTCTTGCCTCCCAAACGGGGGATATCACTCCATTTGAAATCCGGGTCCAGCAACTTGTATGCAAAATCTGCGATAGTGCCGATATTATAAATGCTGTAAAAGGCATCCCTGCCCCTTTTGGATAGTTTCGAAGCCTCATCCAGCACGACTGTTTCCAGTCCTTGCAAGAATATATTATCAGTGTTCCAAATCGAGTATATTTCCATTGCGGCTATTTTTTGATGATTGGTGTATGCAAATATATTCAAATGATTGGATACAATTCACTATCTTCGCAAAAATTTCGGAAATAACAATTATGACAAAAGTATTGATTCAGACAACGGAAGGCGACATTACGGTGCGCCTCTACGACGAGACCCCGAAGCACAGGGACAATTTTCTGAAGCTGGCAGGGGAGGGATATTATGACGGGACATTGTTCCACCGGGTCATCAAGGATTTCATGATTCAGGGCGGCGATCCGGACAGCATCGGAGCTCCGGCAGGGAAGAGCCTTGGAGTCGGCGGACCGGACTATACCATTGAGGCTGAAATACTTCCGGCATTGTACCACAAGAGGGGAGCGCTTTGTGCAGCCAGGCAGGGCGACGAGGTCAATCCGGAGAAGCGCAGCAGCGGAAGCCAGTTCTACATTGTCTGGGGCAAGAAGTATTCTGCCGGCGAACTCCGCCAGATGGAGAAGCAGATGCAACTCCAGCAGGAGCAGGCCGTGTTCAATGGCCTGGCCTCCAAGCGCCGCGACTTTATAATGCAACTCAGGCGTGAGCGCGACATGGCCGGCCTCTCCGCATTGCAGGACGAACTCCTTGCCGAGACTCACGCAATCTGCGCCTCAATGCCGAAGCCGCAGCTCAGCGACGGGCAGAAGGAGGCTTACGCCAATGTCGGGGGCACTCCTTTCCTCGACGGGCAATATACTGTCTTCGGTGAGGTCGAGTCCGGCATTGAAGTGGTCGGCAAGATCCAGGAGACGAAAACCGGTCGGGGAGACAGGCCGGCTTCCGATATCAAGGTTATTTCAATGAAGGTTCTGTAGTGCTGGCAATGCCAGAATTTTAGCCGCCGTACGAAGCAAACAGGAAGTACGGCGGCATTGTTTTGTCTTGATGATTTTCATTTTTTGACATTTTTTTCGATTACTTGGAAATTCCTATTTATTTGCATATTTTTACGAAAAATTCCTAGTTGACAGATTATTCATTCAAGATCGAGCCTCTGTGAAAGGGCAGCCAAATCTGCTGTAATCTCCTTTCCTCCAAGTCGTTGAAGCTTGCTCTCGCGCAGTTTTGAGGCGCAGGCCTTGATAAGTTGAATGATTGTTCGTGCCATATTATTTCAATTTATTGGCACAAAGCTACAATACCTCAATGCAGAAATGTGGCAGTATGCAGATATATCCTGATTATCCGCAAATGGAATGAAGAAAAATGTGTAATTTTGTCATCATGGACAGAAAACGGAAAACAATTACAATCTTTGCAGCCATTGCAGCAGCGGTTGCAGCCGGAGGATGCAGTTTCGAGAAATATCCCCCGAAGACGGATGATGCCGCAAAGGAGTATGTCAAGCCCAAGGGGGTGACTCCTACCCAGGAGGAGAAAGATATTGTCAATGCTGCCAAGTCAGAATACGAACAGGCCGTGAAAGCGGCAGAATAAGAAACCTTTAAAAACCTATTGTCATGATCAAACGAATTTCAACCATCATTGCCGCAACAGCGGCGGCAGTTCTCTCCGTATCATGCTCGGAGGATGCAAAGCCAACCGTAGAATTCGGCAAGAGTCTCTACACCATCTATTCTCATGGTGAAGCGGACGTGAAGATATATCTGAGCGAGCCGGCACCGGCAACATTGTCCGTACCTCTCATCCTCGGAGGAAATGCAGAAGAAGGCACGGACTATACGATTTCCTCAAAGACGGTCAGCATTGCGGCCGGCGATACGGAAGGAGCAGTAACTGTTTCAGACATCAGCCTCAGCGGAGAAAAGCAGATAAGCCTGTCATTCACAGCGCCTGCCGGATATATTGCTGGTGTCAGGAACGTGGCGGTCGTGGCTCCTGACGCCCAGGAAGCTTTAGTTTACTCGTTCCAGTACCAGAAGGCCGACGTGCTTGAAGGGTATGTAGCCAGGATCAATGTGACGGGAGCCGTTTCAGGCAGGGATGTCGTGACTTCCGAGGACATTGCCATACCAATATCCGTCAGCGGCGAAGGCTCAGGCGACATCGTGTTCATGCCGGAATCCCGAAATGAACCGCTTGCATCACCTTGCGCCATCCTGCCTGCAGGAGAGACCTCAGCAACCATCAGGTTCAAGGCAGCCGACGGATTCTCCGGAAGTTCAGCCGTTCTCCTGTCAGTGGACACAGACCAGGCCCCGAGGTTCATCCCGGGTGACAACGAGGGCATGATTCTGAATGTCAAGGGACCGCAGACTCCGGACAAACTCATCGGCACATGGGCCTTCAAGGAAATCTATGACCTGGAGGAAATGGAACTGTGGTTCATGGAAATGGAGGACGACCCGGACCTGCTTCCGACACACAATGACGGATTCACCCTCACATTCGCGAAGGAATCCGACGGCAACATATCCCTGACTCCTTCAGGAACAGGAGATTTCAACAAGTTCTTCCGCAAAGCCACCGTCACTCTCACCTCACCTGCCAACATGACGGCAGGAGGATATCTCCTCGGGGATTATTCAACCAGCGAAAGCAACATGTTCATGGCAGAGGCCGGGATACCGGAGCAGATCAACACTTATTACAAACTGTCATCTGCAAACAGGGCATTCAGTTCCTCTTCTGAGGCCATCGGCCCGGCAACAGTGGTCTTTGCACTTCTCGAAGACGGCCTCCATGTGGAATTCCGCGACTATGACCAGCCTCCTTTCGGGGAAATGTGGTGGGACGGAACCAAATTCGACCCTGACATGTTCGGGTTCGCATCCCTCTTCGTAAAGAAATAAGCCGGCCGGGCTGAGAGCCCGAATAGATACAGAAGCCCCCTCACACCTCTTGGAATTTTTGTGCGGGGGGCATTGGTTTATGAAGTGTAAATCTTTGCTATTCAGCAGTATAGAGTTTCATTTCACTCACGGCAGGATACCAGTAGTCAGCTCCATAACCTGCGCTCCAGAAGCAGCTGTACACATAGAACTCGATATATTTGCAGGTGAGAGGAGAATAGAATACGACAGGAATCTCTTCGGTACTCTTCCTCGGCTGGACCGCATTCGCGAATGCAACCTGGCTTGTCCAGTTCACATAGTCATCGCTCGTGAATATCTCGATGTCCTTCGGACACCATCCTGAACTGTTGTAGTAGCAGAAGGAGAGTGCAGATACAGGGACAGGCTGGTCAAATGTAATCACGATATCCAGATATCCGTACTCATAGCCGACATAAGTTGACGAACTGCCGTCGCTGAGGTTGGAAGTTCCCTCCCAGGAGCCATAGACATAGTTGTCATCGTATGACCATGCATCGACAGTATAGCTTTCATACGGAATCTGCACCAGAGACTTGAGGTCATCTGATGACTGGCCCTTGAAATTGGTGAACTTCTTCTCCAAACGGGCAGTGATGGTGTTGTGGTCAGAGCCTATCAGCACGTCAGGAGAAGACACCTCGCTGATTTTCACGGAAGCGATGGCATTGGTCCAGTCTCCCTTGAACTCGTCACTCATCACAAACTCGAGAGTCACCTGCTCGGAAGACACCAGTTTCCCGGCAGGAATGGTGACTGTCGGATTCATGAGATTGACAGAGCTGGAAGTGAGGGAGGTATATCCCTCAGTCTCAGGAGAATCAAGACTAACTGTAACCTGCACGTCCTCTGCCGCAGCCTTGGTTAACCTGAGGTAGAAGGAGATATTGTCAGGAGCCAGCACGTCCTGCGGGGTCTGTATCACGGAGAGCTCGGCGGTATTGCCTATGATGTCGGTTTCATTGATATATACCCTCGGTTCGAAGGTTTCTTCCGCTTCTGGATAGAGGGTGGAGCCCACTTCCGGCTCCTCTTCGCAAGAGCACACGAAAGCTCCGGCAGCAATAAGAGCCAATATTGAATATTTCATTGTTTTCATCGTCATTCCTCCTATTATTTGCCGTCAATACGAACGTCAGGAATCCATGTCGGTACCACCTCATTGGCAGTGGTCACGTCATATCCGTTTCCTGTCGCATCGTGGAAGAGGCAGCCCTCTCCCTCGTTGAACTTGAAATAGAACACCATACCAGGGGTTCCAGGGTCACAAGAGTACATATTGTTCTGGATTTCCTTCTGGGAACGGGCCTTGTTCCACAGCCTCATCTCGCTGTACATCGTATTTCCGAGATGGTAGCCGTTGCTTGTATAGGTGGAGTAACATGCCATCGAGTTGCCGATGCCCGGAAGGTCCATCGAGTTGTCAAGCACTCCGTTCACATACAGGTTGAGTTTGGAGCCGGTGGAAACCACGGCAATATGATACCAGGTGTTGGTATTGAATAGCATGTTGCTGTTCATCTGTGTACCCTGGGTCTTGATCTGCAGGCGGTTACCCTCGATAGGAGCGTCACCGAAACGGACATAAATCTCGGAGTCCGGGGAATAAGCGCCGAAGAGAGCCTGGTTGTTGCCCTTTCCGACCTCTGTCTTGAGCTGGTCCTTGTTGATATTGAACTCGACAGTCCATTCAGGGAGGTTTACAACCTCAGGAAGCTGGACCTCAGGTATATAGCAGCTTGAATTGAGCACCACTACAGGCTGGATGACCACCATGTCGAGCAAGTAAACCATCACGCTGCCTGAAGGAAGGATGTCAGCCGTGCCGGAGACATTCTCAAGCCTGAAAGCAAGAGCATATTTCTTGCCGGAGTTCTTCAGTTCGTCGCTGAACGGTTCTATCGTAAGGACAGCCGGAGTGGAGACCGATGTCCCTTCTGTTATTGTAACCTCTGCACCAGTAAATGTGAAGGCACTCTCAGGGAGAGCGGTATATGCCGTCTCGTTCTTGGCGTTGTATGTCTCGATTGCCTGGGAGTCATAGACAAGCCTGTATTTGGATTCGGCCTGGACCGGGTCTGAAATTCTCACGTTGATGCTCGTGGACACCGGATCGTTTCCCACAGACAGTTTCACTGATGAATTGGCATCCGTGTTCGTCTGGAGGATATATGCCTGATTGCTCAGTGCGCCGTATTCCGCATCGGTACACGAAACCACGGCCAAGGCAGCTAAAGCCATCAGTATGTTTTTGATATTCATTGTTTTCATTGTCTTGTCGATTATTTTACAGATGGATTCATGATCTGGATTCCCTTGCGGAGAGCCGGATATGACGGCTGGCTGCCGGCATTGTACTCATATTCCATGTGATACGTTCCGATACCGCCCTTGCGGACCTTCACGCCGTTCACTACAGGATTCCATCTCGCCATTCCCTCGAGGCTCATCATCTTGTTTCCGTTGCGGTCGGTGTAGTTGACTCCCCCGGCAGATGCATAGTTCTCGAAATTCTCGGTAACGATATATTTGGCAGCCACTTCCTCAGCCGGGAGCACGCCGTCGAAATTGGCTATCGTGGAGCTGAGACGGTTGTCGAGATTGGCATCCCCGCTGCAAGCGTAAGCCTGTACGATGAAATAGTCGAAGCAGTCACCCACCTCGCTGTTGATAGACTGGGGCTCACCGTCAATGACGAACAGCCTGCCGGTACCGGATTTAGGCCCCACACGCTTCGCCATGGCCTCGACGAATGCTTTCTCGGCATAATCGACACCGGCAATGTTGCCTGAATGTCCGTAGTTCGGCTCGAAGTCGAAATCGAATCCGTCATAGCCGTAACGGTCAATGGTGTCGCAGATAGCATTGGCATATTTCTGGATGGCGGCTATCATGGAAGCCTCGTCTCCTGCAGTGTAGCCCCAGTAGCTTGCAGCATCCACTCCGTCAGGAGTAAGCTGATCACCGATGCTGGAAACGATGAAGCAGACAAGCATACGTGTGCCTTTCACATCGCGTACGAACTGCATGTCGGCCATCTTCTCAGGTGAAGGATTGCGCCAGTTTCCCCAGATGGACACGAAATCCACACTGTCAGGAAGGCCGCGGAGAGAATTCTCAAGATTGGCACCGCTTCCCACCCAGTTTCCGAACCATCCGAAAACCACGGCGTGGTCGGTCTTCTTGTACTCGCGGAGAGCTGCATAATAGGCATCGGAACGCTCCGGATTGATGAGGTCCTCAGGATTTCTCAGCTCGGCATCCAGGTCGCAGCCGGCAAACACGGGGAAAGCGGCGGCAACGAGGATAAGTATTCTTATGATATTCTTTTTCATTGTCATATTCGTTTCTGATTGTTATTTTCTCTGCCACCACATCCTGGTCGCATAGTCATCCGGACCGCCGAGAAGGGCAACCGCCTTCTGGTAATTGTCCGGATTGTTCACAGGCTCGGTGTAATCGAACGGAATCCTGTTAGGCACCTCGATGTCGTATGAGGTGGACTGGGCCACAGGGAATACTGCCGGATAACCTGTCCTGCGTATCTCGCACCATCCTTCCTGTCCGTCAGGGAAGAGGGCAATCCATTTCTGGACGGAGAGCCTTTCGAGTTTTTCCTCATCGGAAGCAGCGTCATCCCATTTGATGGTGATGGAACTCATCCTTGCGTGGGATCCGCCGTAACCGCCGTCGGCATCCACATAATCCGCCGGAGTGGACTCAGCGTCAGCTATGTAGGCATCAGCTCCCTTGGCACCCCACTGCTCGAAGGAGAGGGTGATTGCCTGGTTGTAGAGGCTCTCTGCTGTACCGCCCATTCCGGTCCAGCCTGCGAGGGCACCCTCGGCACGGAGGAAGGTGATTTCTGCGGCAGCCATCCACATTCCCTTGCTGTCCTGCTCAATGCGTGCTCCCGAATAGAGAGCATCGGCTATGGTCTTGTTTCCAATGTTAGCTCCGGCACGGCAGCCGATATATGTACGTGCCGTAGGATTGGCCGCAGGCTCGAAATACAGGCTCAGGCGAGGGTCGGAGTAGCCGGTCATATAGCTTTCGAGGTCGGCGCAAGCGCGGCTGTCTCCCCATTCCTTGGACACCTTGTAAAGTCCGTTAGGAACGTAAGTGATGGCGCAATTGTCATCGTTCGATGTAATGACACCTGAAGCGACCGCCTCTTCTCCCACCTGCTGCGCATAATCCGGCTCGACGAAGCGGATTCTGACAGCCATCCTGAGTTTCAATGAGTTGGCAAATTTCACCCATTTGGTAAAGTCTCCCGAATATACCTTGTCGGAGTCCTTGAACTGGATCAGGGAGCCGCCGTTGGCGGAAATCATGCCGCTGATGATATTGACTGCATTGTCGAGGTCTTCAATCAGGGAATGATAGATTGCCTGCTGTGATGAATAAGCGTTCGGATCTTCCTCGATACCAATCGGCATAGGACCGTACATGTCGGTGAGACGGAGGAATGACTGAGCCCTGAGAATGAGGGCCCATGCATATCCGAGGCTCTCCGTGCCGCCGAGGCGGAGAATTTCGTTGAAAGCGGAGATGGTCTTGGGCATGCTGTCAGCGAAAGGATAGCGCACCCAGCCCACAGGAGCGTTCATCTTGGCGAAATTGTTTCCGGCGAAACCATTGTTGGCGTATGTCATGTAACGGCCGAGATAGTTTCCGATGAGGTCCTGGTTCATCTGATAGCTGTTCTCCTGCTCCGGAAACGCCTCATTCAGCATCTGCAGCAGGAAAGAACCGGTATTGTAGTTGTCCCTTGACAGTTCTTCGGCAGACACCTCGTTGCCTGGGCGGTTGGCCTCTTCGAATCCTGCGGTGCAGGAAACGGCGAGAAGCATTGCCGGGAAGAGAGAGACAATGAATGCTCTATGTATCTTTTTCATTTTCATACGTAAATAAATTCGTTATAATGTGCCTATAAATAGGCGTTTAACA